>CAHJWT010000006.1 GCA_903643075.1 Sphingomonadaceae bacterium
CACCCCGCACCGGCGCGTCGGGCTGCGCCTCGGGTGCCGCCGCGCGCACCGACGGCAGCGCGTTCAGCCGCGCATCGATCGCGACCAGCCGAGGGAAGCGCGCGATGTCGGCCTGGAGCCGCCGCGCGTTCCACATCTGCGGCACGAGGCACACGTCGGCAAGCGTCACCGCATCGCCGAACAGGTACGCACCCGTCGCTCCCTCGGCGATCTCCTCGAGCGCGGCAAAGCCCTCCTCGACCCAGTGGCGGTACCACGTGTCGACCGCATCCTGCGGCTGCCCCATCGCGTCCTTGAGGTAGTTGAGCACGCGCAGGTTGTTGAGCGGGTGAATGTCGCAGGCGATCAGCAGCGCTGCCGCCCGCACCCGCGCGCGGCCGAGCGGGTCGGCCGGGAGCAGCGGCGGCGCGGGATGGACCTCGTCGAGGTACTCGATGATGGCGAGGCTCTGGTTGAGCCCGACCGCGTCGTCGATCAGGTACGGGACGAACCCCTGCGGGTTGAGCAGCTTGAATCCGACCCCGCCCTGCGCCCCCTGCGCGAGGTTGATCGCGACCTGCTCGTAGGCGAGCCCCTTGTGCGCCAGCGCGATGCGGACGCGGTACGACGCCGACGAGCGCCAGTAGGTATAGAGCGTGCGGGTCATCGGGGGTCCTGGCTTGCCACCCGTCCGGGTAGCCGTCGCCGCCCACGCTGTCACCCCGGCAGCGTCCGCGAAGATGAACAAGTAAGCGAAGTAAGCGCCGGCGAGGGCACTTTTCGGCCGTCCGCCGCTCGGTGCCGCCGCACGCTCGGCCCGTGACCACGACCATGACCACCCCCCGGACCCGGGTGGTCACGGGCGACGCGGACCAACCGCCGTGGCGCGTTCAGTCCTTCTTCGCGTCGAAGGGGTTCTTCCCCCCGCGGAAACTCAGCCGCAGCGGCACGCCGTCGAAGCCCAGCTCCTCGCGCAGCGAGTTGACCAGATAGCGGTGATAGCTCGCCGGCAGCTCCTCGGTCCGGTTGCCGAAGACGACGAAGGTCGGCGGCCGCGTCGCCGCCTGCGTCGCGTAGCGCAGCTTGATCCGCTTGCCGCCGGCGGCGGGCGGCGGATTCTTCGCCAGCGCCGCCTCGAACCAGCGATTGAGCGCACTCGTCGGCACCCGCCGGCTCCACCCGGCGCACGCGTCGAACGCCGCCTTCATCAGCAGGTCGAGCCCCTTCCCCGTCGCCCCCGAGCAGGCGACGAGGGGCACGTTCCTGATTTGCGACAGGCCGTCGTCGAGGGCGCGGCGCACCCCCTGGAACAGCGCCGACAGGTCGTGCGCCGCGTCCCACTTGTTGAGCGCGATGACCAGCGCCCGGCCCTCGCCGAGCACCATGTCGGCAATGCGCAGATCCTGCGCCTCGAGGCCGAGCGTCGCGTCGAGCAGGAGGACGACGACCTCGGCGAAGTCGACCGCGAGCTTGGTGTCGACCGCCGCCATCCGCTCGAGCCGGTCGGTCACCTTCGACCGGCGGCGGAGGCCCGCGGTATCGACGAGGCGGACCGGGCGGACGGTGCCGCCGTGGTCGTAGTCCCACGGAATCGCGATGCTGTCGCGGGTGATACCGGCCTCGGGGCCGACGACGAGGCGGTCCTCGCCGAGCAGGCGGTTGATCAGGGTCGACTTGCCGGCGTTGGGCCGCCCGACGATGGCGAGCTTGAGCGGACCCGGCGGCGGATCGGCGTCGAGGACGACGTCGTCGTCCGACGCCTCGGTGCCGTCGCTGGCCTCGGCATCGTGAGGCTTGGACGCTGCCTTGCCGCTCGCCGCCGCGATCAGCGGGTCGAGGACGGGGATCAGCGCCTCGTACAGGTCGGCCATCCCCTCGCCGTGCTCGGCCGAGATCTGGACCGGCGCGCCGAAACCGAGCTCGTAGCTTTCAGCGACCCCACCCTCGCCGGCGCGGCCTTCCGCCTTGTTGGCGACGAGGATCAGCGGCGTGTCGTGGGCGCGGAGCCACTGCGCGAAGTGGCGGTCGAGCGGGGTCACCCCGGCGCGGGCGTCGAAGACGAGCAGCGCGACGTCGCCCTGGCCGAGTGCCGCGTCGGTCTGCGCGCGCATCCGCCCGGCGAGCGTCGCGGCGTCGGCGTCTTCGAAGCCCGCGGTGTCGACGATCCGGAACTTGAGATCGTGGAGCACCGCATCACCCTCGCGCCGGTCGCGCGTCACGCCGGGCGTGTCGTCGACCAGCGCGAGCTTCCGCCCGACAAGGCGGTTGAACAGCGTCGACTTGCCGACATTGGGTCGGCCGACGATGACGACGGTGGGCGTGCGGGCAGCGGGGACGGGCATCGCCGCGCCGTCTAGCAGGTGCGGCGCGACGATGCACGTCGCCGCGCCGTTGCGCGTCGCTACTGCTTGACGAAGGTGACCGCCGAGGTCGTCCCGTGGAGCCGGTCGTCGAACGTGGTCCGCATCGACCGGCCGTCGGCCGCGAGCGCATACGTGAAGACGCCGGTCAGCTTGCCGTCGCGGTAGTCGTTCTCGATCAGGGTGTCGGGCCCCGTGCGGGTGAGGCTGACCGTCGTCCAGCCGGGATCGCCGGTGACCGGTGCCTCCGGCCCGCCGACCACGGCGGTATAGGCGACGCCGGTCGGGGTGGTCATCGCCAGCGTCTCGCCGTCCATCTTCAGCGTCACCAGCTGCCCGGCGTCGGCGAGCGTGCCGGTCGCGGTATCGAGCCACGACCCCGACACCTTGTGCGCGCCGGCCGGAGCCGGGGCGACCCGGCGCGTCACCGACGTGCCGGTGACGGCGACGCCGTTCGTCGCGGTCATGTCGTTGAAGGTCGCGGTCGCGGTCGCATCGTCGGGCGCGACGGTCTCGGTCATCTCGGTCACGACCTTCCCGGCCTTTCGCCCGGTCAGGGTCACCGTCCGCGCGTCGACGACCTTGACCGACAGCTCGTCGCGATAGGGGTTGCCCGGCGTCGCGTGGAACGCCCCATCGGCAGGAATGGTGTATGCCGGAATGCAGGTCGAGCAGGTGTAGCTGCCGCCGGCGAGCAGGTAGACGTTCGGCTTCTTCGGCGCATCGAGGCTGCCGAGGTCGTAGCGCCACGTCCCGTCGAAGCGGCTGGCGGCACCGGCCGCGGTTGCCGCGACCATCAGCACGGCGGCGACGATCAGATTGGGCTTCATGGGCATTCTCCTGCTGACGCGGCTTCGCCGCCGGGGATTACGCCGACACTACTGAAAAACGATCGTGGTCTACCTCCGCGCGATGGCCGCGGCAATGCTCAGCGATACGCCGTCAGCTTGCCGTCGTCGGTCAGGAGGAAGACCATGTTGCCGGCGACGATCGGCGGCAGGTAGGCCGCGCCCGACAGCTTGACCACCGAGATCGCCTTGCCGGTGTATGGCGACACCGATTCGAGCGTTCGATTCGATCCTGCGACGAGCAGGCGATCGGACGCGAGGACCGGGCCGCTCCAGATGAACGCGCCCTTCTTCTCCTTCGGGCTCTTGTAGCGCGGCAGCTGGTGGAGCCACTTGATCTTGCCCTCGGCGCGGGTGACGCAAATTAGCTCGCCGTCGAGGGTGACGACATAGATGAAGTCGCCGGCGATCCACGGCTGATTGATCCCGGCGAAGTTGCGCTCCCACACCCGCTGCCCGGTCGCCAGCTCGAGCGCCGCCATCCGCCCGCCGTGGCCGATCGCGAACACACGGCCGCGGTCGATCACCGGCGACGCGTCGATGTCGGTCAAGGCGTTGAGCGCCGTCGTCCGCCCGGTCCGCGCCAGCGCGTCGGACCAGACGGTGCGGCCGTTCTCGGCGCGGAGCGCCTGGAGCTCGCCGCTCGAATAGCCGGCGATGATCGTGTCCTGCGCGACCGCCGGCGCGGCGGTGCCGAGCAGGCCCGAGACCTCGACCGTGCCCTGGACGCTCCACAGGGTGTCGCCCTTGTCGCCCGACAGCGAGAACAGCTGGTTGTCGGGCGACAGCGCGTAGACCCGCCCGCCGGCAAGCGTCGCCGCGCCGCGAAGGGCGAGGCCGAGCTCCTTGCGCCAGACGACCGCGCCGGTCGCGGCGTCGTAGGCGACGACGACGCCGAAGCCGGTCGTCGCGTAAACCTTGCCGTCGGCGGCGCTGACGCCGCCGCCGAACGCGGCATTGCCCTTTTTCTTGAGGGTGATCTTCGCCGCCCAGTCGCGCCGCCCGGTGGCGACGTCGAACGCCGCGACCTCGCCGTCGGTGTCCATCGTGAAGATGCGCCCGCCGGCGACGACCGGCGCGGCGTTCAGCCGGCGCTGGCCGTTCGACCCCTTGCCGATCTTCGCCCGCCACGCGACCGACAGCGTGTCGGGCAGCGCCAGATGGCCGCCGTTCTTCGCCGGCGTCCCGCCCGGCTGCGGCCAGTCGGCGTTGACCGCCGGCGGCGGCAGGACGACGGCTAGCGCCTTGAGCTCGGGCTCGGCCTTGGCCTTGGTCTCGAAGTCGAGGACCGAGATGCGCGGGCCGGTCGTCGGTGTCTTCGGCTTGGTCTTGAACGCGTGGCAGCCCGATACGCCGAGCGCCAGCGCCGCGACGGCGAGCGATGCCGGCCGCGCGGCACGAAGCAGCGGACGCCTCACTGCGCCAACCCCGTCGGCCGCGCGGCGAGCAGCGTCGCCGGGTCGGCCCCGAGGCCGATCGCGAGTTGCGCCGCGCGGTTACGGATGCTCGCCGGCGCGGTCGTGTCGCGGACGATCGCGACGAACAGCGGCAGGGCGGCGTCGCGCCGGCCGAGGCGGAGCTCGGCGATCCCGCTCATCTCGGCGGCGACGGCGAACCACGGGTCGCCGGGGACGGCAAAGCGCCGAAGCCGCTCGATCGCGGTCGCCGGCGGCAGGCCATCGTATTCGAGACGGATCTGCTTGATCGTCGCGAGGTCGCGGAACGGCTGGGCCAGCGCCGTGTCGGCGGCGACGGCGCGGTAGAGCGTGGCCGCCTTGGCCGTGTCCCTGGCGTCGGCGGCGATCGCCGCCTGTTCGAGCAACGCCGCGGCGCGGTAGCCGGGCGAACCGTTCCGGGCGAGGTCGGCGAGCGCCGGGGCGGCGGCGGCGGCATTGCCGGCATCGACCCGCGCCAGCGCGAGGTTGAACCCCTCCCCCGTCGCCCCGGCCCGCCGCGCCCGGTCCTCGCGCCAATAGAGCGCAATCCCGAGGGCGACGAGGAGGCCGATGACGGCGATGACGAGGGCGCGGCCATAGCGCTGCCAGAAGCTCTCCAGCTGGGCGCGGCGGTATTCGTCGTCGACCTCGCGGATGAAGGCGTCGTCCCGGGCATCCGGGCGCGCATCGGAATTGGCCAAAGGTGTCTCCGTGGGCAGTGCGGCGGACCATAGCCGCGTGCGTCGCTTTCGCAAGCGGGGCACCCTCGTCCGGTCACGCTGAACGACGGATGACGTGGTTCCCGCCGCTAGCGGTACAGCTGCTCGTCGCCGGGGAAGCTGCGGTCGCGGACGGCGGCGGCATAGGTCGCGGCGGCGGCGTCGATGCGGACGGCGAGGTCGTCGAAGCGCTTCACGAAGCGGGGCACGCGCTCGAACATGCCGAGCATGTCGTCGACCACCAGCACCTGGCCGTCGCACGCCGGCGACGCGCCGATGCCGATCGTCGGGCACGCGACGGCGGCGGTGACGGCGCGGGCGAGCGGCTCGACGACGCCCTCGACGACGATCGCGAACGCGCCGGCCTCGGCGACGGCGACGGCGTCGCCGACGATCTTGGCGTATTCGGCGTCGCTGCGCCCGCGCGCACCGTAGCCGCCGAGGACGTTGACCGCCTGCGGGGTCAGCCCGACGTGGCCGCAGACGGGAACGCCGCGCTGCGTCAGAAAGGCGACGGTCGCCGCCATCGCCGCACCGCCCTCGAGCTTGACCCCGGCCGCGCCGGTCGCCGCCATGACCCGCGCCGCCGAGCGGAACGCGGCCTCGGGCGACGCCTCGTAGCTGCCGAACGGCAGGTCGACGACGACGACGCTGTGGTACGATCCGCGCACCACCGCCGCGCCGTGGGCGATCATCATGTCGAGGGTGACGCGGACGGTCGTGTCGAGGCCGTAGATCACCTGCCCCAGGCTGTCGCCGACGAGGAGCAGGTCGCAGTGCGGATCGAGCAGCTGCGCCATCCGCGCGGTATAGGCGGTCAGCATGACGATCGGCTCGCCGCCCTTGCGCTTGGCGATCTGCGGCACGGTCAGTCGCTTCATCGGGGCGGGCGTCGGCGTCGCGCGGCTGGTCGCGGTGTCGAGCGTGTATTGGGCGGACATTCCGCGGCGACTAGCAGGGAAGCGGTTGCGAGGGAACGTCGCGGCTCGCCGATGACCGGACGACGTTGCGGCCGGCGTCGAGGTCGAGCGTTAGGTCGGCGCGGGCCGGCATCTCGGCGTCGATCCAGCGGGTGAGGCGCTCGTAGGTGGTGAGGAAGGCGACGATCTCGCTCGCCGACATGACGTCGCCGTTGTCGGCCTCGGCCGCCTGCCGCCACGCGACGACGGTGGCGAAGCCGGGCGGACGGAGGAGGATCAGGCGGTCGAGCGGCGCGAACAGCGCGCGGTAGGAGCCGGCGAGCTCGGCGTTGACGAAGCGTCGCCACGTGCCATTGGGGTCCTCGTCGCGCTCGCGGGCATTGACCGGTAGGGCAAGGTCGGCCGCCGGCTGCGGCATGGCACCGACGCACCAGCCTTCGAACAGGACGACGTCGGCATCCTCGACGACCGGCCAGTCGGCGACCGGCCTTGGCGCGTCGGTCGGCTTGTCGAAGCGCGGGAGCGCAACGCGGTCGCCGGCGGCAAGCCGGTCGAGCACCGCGACGCCGAGCGCGACATCGTGGGTGCCCGGCACGCCGCGCGTCGCGAGCAGCGGGTGGACCGCCGCGGCGAGGCGGACCCGCGCCGCGTGCGCGAAGTAGAGGTCGTCGAGCGATAGCGTCGCCACGCGGTCGCCGCGGGCGGCGACGGCGCGGGCGATAGTCGACTTGCCGGCCCCCGGCGGGCCGCACACCCCGACGACGAGCGGTCGCGACGGCCCGCCGCGCGCGGCGGCTTCGCTGCGCCACCGCGTCACCGTGCCGGCGACGATCTCCGCCGCGGTATCAAACGACGATCGGCCGTGCGCAGCCGATCGGCGATCAGCCGGCACGCCGAGCCGCGAGGGCGAGCACATACCGCACGCCGACGACGCTACACCGAGCGTTTGCCGGCCGCCAACAGCCTTTTGCCGCACGCCGCCACCGGAACCCCGCAGGCCCGGTGCCAAGGTGCGCGCGATCGCGACGATCGCCGCCGGGGGCTCAGGTATCGAGCAGCCCCGCCATGAACACCTCGTCCAGCGTGAGCCGGCGCGCCGTCAGCCCCTGTTCGTAGTGGTAGCGCAGGACAGCGTCGACCGCGGCGCGGTTGGCGGCGACGCCGTAGGGCCACCAGTCGTCACCCAGCAGGGCGCGGTCGTCCGCAATCAGCTTCGTCATCCACGGCAGCATGATCGTGCCGTTGTTGAAGGTCATGTCCTTGACATATCGTTCGATGGCCCGGTCCTTGGCGGCGCAGAACCCCCGGTAGACCGCCTTGACGACGTCGGGCTCCTGCTCGGCGAGGTCGCGGGTGACGACTACCGTGTGCATGATCGGAAAAATGCCGGTACGACGATGGTAGTCACGCTCGACCGTCGTGTAATCCTCGAATAGCCAGCCGACGCGGGGCGATCCTTCCAGCACACAGCGCGGAATATCGGCCGAGATCAGCGCGTCGATCTCGCCGCTGTCGAGCATCTCGCCCAGGTCGACGTCCTTGGCGGCGTATTCCACCTCGACGCCTGCCGGCACGGGGCGGGCAACGAAGTCGACCGGATCCATCGGAAAGTCGATGCCGCCGACGATCCAGCGGTTGCGCTCCGGTCTGAAACCATAGTCGTCGGACAGGATGCCCTTGGGCATGACGCCGGCGTCGTGGCCGTAGAGCGCGAGCTCGCCGATCCGCTTGCCGGTCAGGTCTTCCGGCCGCGCGATGCCGCTGGCGCGATTGAGATAGATCGCGCTGTGCCGGAACGCCCGGTTCAGGAACACGGGAATGGCGACGAACGGCGACGGCCCGTCGGCGAAGGTGCGCAGGTAGTAGGTCCAGCCGAGCTCCGACACGTCGTACGCCCGCCCGCGGATCATGGCCCCAAAAATCTCCGGCACAATCCGGGCGGAGTGGAAGGCGGCGTCGACGCCGTCGATCCGGACGGTCCCGTCCACCAGCGCCTGGGTCCGGTCGTAAGTGGCGAAGGCGATGTCGAGCTTGCGGTCGGCCATGATGGTCTCCTCGGTCACGTACCTGTCCGCCCCGCGTGGGGCGAGTCCGCCTCTCGGGCGTTGCCGGAGTCCTTTCAACGTGGAGCATCGTATGGCCGAAACCGGACGCGCCCGCCAGGCGCTCGTTCTGGGGGCGACTGGCGGCATCGGCGGCGAGACGGCGGCGGCCCTGCTGCGACACGGCTGGCGGATCGTCGCGATGACCCGCGACCCGGCCACGGCGCAGCGGCGTGCGGGTCCGCTGGCCGACATCGCCTGGGTCGGCGGCGACGCCATGAACGCCGCCGACGTACGGCGCGCGGCTGAGGGCGTCAGTGCCATCGTGCATGCGGTCAATCCGCCCGGCTATCGCAACTGGGGCGATCTCGTGCTGCCGATGATCGACAACAGCATCGCCGCGGCCGCGGCGGTCGGAGCCCGGGTGGTGCTGCCCGGGACGATCTACAACTACGGCCGCGACGCCTTCCCCGACCTGACCGAAGACGCGCCGCAGCACGCCCCGACGGCGAAGGGGCGCATCCGCGTCGAACTCGAGCGGCGAATGGAGGCGGCCAGCCGTACGGGCGCGCCGGCGCTGATCGTGCGCTTCGGCGATTTCTTCGGGCCCGCGCCGGGCAACAGCTGGTTCAGCCAGGGCATGGTGACGCCCGGCAAGACGCTGACGGCGATCACCTATCCCGGGCGCAGCGGCGTCGGCCACGCCTGGGCCTATCTGCCCGACGCGGGCGAGGCGATCGCGCAGCTGCTGGACCGCGACGACGAACTGGAGCCCTTCGCCCGCTTCCACTTCGGCGGCGACTGGGATGCCGACGGCAAGGCCATGATCCGCGCCGTGGCCAAGGCGGTCGGGCACCCCGACATCAAGGTGAAGGGCGTACCCTGGCCGCTGATCGGCCTCGCCGGGCTGTTCCAGGAGACGCCGCGCGAGCTCTACAAGATGCGCTACCTGTGGCGCGCCGCCATCCGGCTCGACAACCGCAAGCTCGTGCGCTTCCTCGGCGAAGAACCCCACACGCCGCTCGACAGCGCCGTGGCGACGACGCTCGCGGCGCTGAGAGTGACCTGACCGCCGTCGCGCCGCAGCCGCCGACGATCATTCCCACTCGATCGTCCCGGGCGGCTTCGAGGTATAGTCGTAGACGACGCGGTTGATGCCGGCGACCTCGTTGACGATGCGGGTGGCGACGCGCGACAGGAAGGCGGCGTCGAACGGGTAGACGTCGGCGGTCATGCCGTCGACCGAGGTCACGGCGCGAAGGGCGCAGACGTAGTCGTAGGTCCGGCCGTCGCCCATCACCCCGACCGTGCGCACCGGCAGCAGGACGGCGAACGCCTGCCAGATCGCGTCGTACAGCCCGGCGGCACGGATTTCGGCGAGGTAGACGGCGTCGGCAGCGCGGAGGATGTCGCACTTGGCCCGCGTCACCTCGCCGGGGATGCGGATGGCGAGGCCGGGGCCGGGGAACGGGTGGCGGCCGACGAAAGCTTGCGTCAGGCCGAGCTCGCGGCCGAGGACGCGGACTTCGTCCTTGAACAGCTCGCGCAGCGGTTCGACGAGGGCGAGATTCATCCGTTCGGGCAGGCCGCCGACGTTGTGGTGGCTCTTGATCGTCACCGACGGGCCGCCGGCGTAGCTGACGCTCTCGATGACGTCGGGGTAGAGGGTGCCCTGGGCGAGGAAGCGCGCGCCGTCGATCCTGCCGGCCTCAGCGTCGAACACGTCGATGAAAGTCTTGCCGATCGCCTTGCGCTTCGCCTCGGGGTCGGTGACTCCGGCCAGCGCGGCGAGGAACGCGTCGCTCGCGTCGACCGCGATCAGCGGGATGTGGTAGTGCTCGCGGAACAGCGACACGACCTGCTCGGCCTCCCCGGCGCGGAGCAGGCCGGTATCGACGAACACGCAGGTCAGCGCGTCGCCGATCGCCTCGTGAATGAGGAGCGCGGCGACCGACGAATCGACCCCGCCGGACAGGCCGCAGATCACCTTCGCGTCGCCGACCTGCGCGCGGATCGCCGCGACCTTGGCGGCGCGGTAGCCGGCCATGCTCCACGTCGCCGCGCAGCCGGCGACGCCCAGCACGAAGTTGGCGATCAGCTTCGCCCCGTCGGGGGTGTGGACGACCTCGGGGTGGAACTGCACCCCGTAGTGGCGGCGAACGTCGTCGGCGATCGCGGCGAACGGCGCGCCGTCGCTCGTCGCCACCGTCCGGTAGCCGGAGGGCAGCGCGGTGACCTTGTCGCCGTGGCTCATCCACACCTGGTGGCGCTCGCCCCGGGCCCAGACGCCGGCGAACAGGCCGCAGTCGTCGACGACGTCGATGAAGGCGCGGCCGAACTCGCCGCCGTGGCTGGCGACGACGGTGCCGCCGAGCTGATGGGCCAGCGCCTGCTCGCCGTAGCAGATGCCGAACACGGGGACGGCGTCGTCGAGCATTGCCTGCGGCGCGCGCGGCCCGGCCACGTCGGTGACCGACGCTGGGCCGCCCGACAGGATGACGCCCTTCGGCCGCAGCCGGTCGTAGGCGGCGGCCGCCGACTGGAACGGGACGATTTCGCAATAGACCCCGGCCTCGCGGACGCGGCGGGCGATGAGCTGGGTGACCTGGCTGCCGAAGTCGACGATGAGGATGGCTTCGGGCGGCGCGACGGCGGAATCAGTCATGGGCGCGGGTACTCCGCGCGCCACCGGCTGTCCAGAGCGGCGAGCGGGGCGGCCGACGAGCCCGCCGCTGGTGGCGGCCCTGTGGATTTCGCGGTAGGAGGGTCGCGATGAGCGTCCGGGGAAGCTGTCACTGCGGCAATGTGCGGATCGAGCTGCCGAGCCGGCCGGCGTGGGTGGCGGCCTGCAACTGTTCGCTCTGCCGCCGAACGGCATGGCGCATCGCCTACTACCCGCCGGAGCAGGTCGTCATTTCGGGCGAGACGACGGCCTATGTCTGGGGCGATCGGATGATCGGCATTCATCACTGTTCGATTTGCGGGTGCGGCACGCACTGGCAGACGCTGGGCGAGGATTTCGGCAGGATGGGGATCAACGCCCGCCTGCTCGACGGCTTCGACGAGGCCAACGTCGAGGTCAGGAAAGTCGACAACGCCGGCTAGGCGCGCCCGCGGTAGCGCGCGACGAAGGCGGCGGCGAAGGCTTTCATCCGCCCGGAGGCGATCGCGGCGCGGAGGTCGGCCATCAGCGTCTGGTAGAACCAGATGTTGTGCTCGGTCATCAGCATCGCGCCGAGGATCTCGTCACTGCGGACGAGGTGGCTAAGGTAGGCGCGGCTCGCCGTCGCACAGACCGGGCACGGGCACTCGGCGTCGAGCGGCGCGTCGTCGTCGACGTGCTTCGCGTTCCGCAGGTTGAGCTGCCCGCGCCGAGTGAACGCCTGCCCCGTCCGCCCCGACCGCGTCGGGAGGACGCAGTCGAACATGTCGACCCCGCGCAGGACGGCGCCGACGATGTCGTCGGGCTTGCCCACCCCCATCAGGTAGCGCGGAGCGTCGGCGGGAAGCTGGCCGGCGGCGTGGTCGAGAACGCCGAACATCGCGTCCTGCCCCTCCCCCACCGCCAGGCCGCCGATGGCGTAGCCGTCGAAGCCGATGTCGCGTAGCGCCGCCGCCGATTCGGCGCGGAGGTCGCGGTCGAGGCCGCCCTGCTGGATGCCGAAGATCGCCGCGTTCGCCGCGTGATCGCCGCCGCCGTCGAAAGCGTCCCGCGACCGCCGCGCCCAGCGCATCGACCGCGCCATCGCGGCCTCGACCGCGTCACGCGACGCGGGCAACGCGACCAGCTCGTCGAACGCCATGACGATGTCGCTGCCGAGGAGGCGCTGGATCTCGATCGATCGCTCGGGGCTGACGGCGTGGCGGCTGCCGTCGCGGTGCGAGGCGAAGGTGACGCCGTCCTCGGTCACCTTGGTCAGCGCCCCGAGGCTCATCACCTGATAGCCGCCGCTGTCGGTCAGGATCGGTCCCGTCCAGCCCATGAAGCGGTGCAGCCCGCCGAGCCGCGCGATGCGCTCGGCGGTCGGGCGGAGCATCAGGTGATAGGTGTTGCCGAGGATGATGTCGGCTCCCGCCTCGGCGACCTCGGCGGGACGCATCGCCTTGACCGTGGCAGCGGTGCCGACCGGCATGAAGGCGGGGGTGCGGATGGTGCCGCGGCGCAGCGCGAGGGTGCCCGTCCGCGCCGCGCCGTCGGTCGCGGCGACGGTAAAGGCGAAGCGCGGGGGCATGGCAGGCGGATAGCGGAGTGGCCGCGCCACGTCACGACCGCCCTGCCCTCTCCCGCTTACGGGAGAGGGCAGGGCGGTGCTTTTCGTCTCGCTCACTCCCTTCCCCCTTTCCCGCCTCGCCTGCGGCGCGGTGGGAAAGGAGACGCGGGGTGGAAAGAAAGCCTATCTGTTCATCTCCCCCGCCCTCCCCTACCACAACGTCGTGTCGCCGTTCGCCATCGCCAACTTCCGCGCCTTCTTCGCGGCGCGGCTCGCTGCCAACGTCGCGAGCGCGATGCTCGTCGTCGTCGTCGGCTGGCAGGTCTACGATCTCGCCCGGGCGACGATGTCGACGCGGGACGCCGCCTTCCTCCTCGGCATGATCGGCCTCGCCGAGTTCGTCCCGCTGTTCGCGCTGTCGCTCGTCGCCGGCGTCGTCGCCGACCGGCTCGACCGGCGGTGGATCGCGCGGGGGGCCAATGCGCTGACCGCCGCGTGCGCCGGCGTCCTCGGGCTGCTCGCATCGACCGGCGGCATGACGCTCGTCGCGCTGTTCGTCGTCGCGGTCGCGATCGGCGTCGCCCGCGCCTTCGCCGGGCCGGCGATCTCGGCGCTCGCCCCCAACCTCGTGCCGCGCGAGATGCTGCCGCGCGCGATCGCATGGAACTCGATGAGCTGGCAGGGCGGCGCGGTCGTCGGGCCGCCGCTCGGCGCGCTGCTCTACGCGGTGTCGCCGGCGACGTCGTACCTGACGTCGGCGGGGCTGTTCGCGGTCGCCGTCGCGTGCCTGTTCGTCGTCGGCGCGGTGCCGCGGCCGCCGCGGTCGGCGCTCAGCCCGTGGCGGGCGACGGTCGAAGGCCTCAAGTTCGTCCGCCACAACCAGGTCGTCCTCGGCGCGATCAGCCTCGACCTGTTCGCCGTGTTATTCGGCGGCGCGACGGCGATGCTGCCGGTCTATGCCCGCGACGTCCTCCACGTCGGCGTCGCCGGGCTGGGGCCGCTCCGCGCTGCGCCGGCGGTCGGGGCGGCGCTGACCGCGCTGGTCCTGACCCGGCTGCCGATCAGGCGCCACGTCGGGATCAAGATGTTCGCCTGCGTCGGGCTGTTCGGAGTGGCGACGGTCGGGTTCGGCGTCTCGACGTGGCTGCCGCTGTCGCTCGGCTGCCTGGCGGTGCTCGGCGCGGCCGACATGGTCTCGGTCTACATCCGCTCGTCGCTCGAACAGCTCTACACCCCCGACGCGATGCGCGGCCGCGTGTCGGCGGTCGCCGGGGTGTTCGTCTCGGCGTCGAACGAGCTGGGCGAGTTCGAGAGCGGCGTCAGCGCGGCGTGGCTCGGCCCGGTCGGTGCGGTCGTCGTCGGCGGGGTCGGCGCGGTCATCGTCACCATCCTGTGGGCGTGGTGGTTCCCGATCCTGCGCCGCGCCGACCGCTTCGTCGCGCCCGAAGACGGCTCGCCGGTTGCGATGGAAACGGATATTCAGGCGGAAACGAGGGAGACAGCGACATGAAGGCCGACTCGATCCTCGCCACGATCGGCGAGACCCCGCACATCCGCGTCAGCCGCCTGTTCCCCGACCACGAGGTGTGGATCAAGAGCGAGCGGTCGAACCCCGGCGGGTCGATCAAGGACCGCATCGCGCTCGCGATGATCGAGGCAGCCGAGGCCGACGGCAGCCTCCAGCCCGGCGGGACGATCGTCGAGCCGACCAGCGGCAACACCGGCATCGGCCTCGCGCTGGTCGGCGCGATCAAGGGCTACAAGGTCATCTTGGTCATGCCCGATTCGATGTCGATCGAGCGGCGGCGGTTGATGCTCGCATACGGCGCGACGTTCGACCTGACCCCGCGCGCCGGCGGGGTCAAGGCGGCGATCGAGCGCGCGCATGCGATCGTCGCCGAGACGCCCAACAGCTGGATGCCGAGCCAGTTCGACAACCCGGCCAACGTCACGGTCCACGTCCACACGACCGCGCGCGAGATCCTCGAGGACTTCGACGATACACCGATCGACGCGCTGATCACCGGCGTCGGCACCGGCGGCCACATCACCGGCGTCGCCGAGGCACTGAAGCCGATCTGGCCGAAGATGAAGGTGTTCGCCGTCGAGCCGACGCTGTCGCCGGTGATCTCGGGTGGCCAGCCGGGGCCGCACGCGATCCAGGGCATCGGCGCGGGCTTCATCCCCGGCAACCTCCACACCCAGCTCCTCGACGGCGTCGTCCAGGTCGCGCCCGACGACGCGAAGGCGTGGGCGCTGCGCGCGGCGCGCGAGGAGGGGATGCTCGTCGGCATCTCGTCGGGCGCGACGCTCTGCGCGATCAGCCAGAAGCTGCCCGAGCTGCCGCCCGGCGCGCGGGTGCTCGGCTTCAACTACGACACCGGCGAGCGCTACCTGTCGGTGCCCGAGTTCCTGCCGACGGAGTGAAGCGTGACGACGACGATCTCGGGCGGAACGCCGAGGCGGAACGGTAGCCCGCTCGTGCCGAGGCCCGACGATACGATCAGCGTCCGGCCGCCGACGACGTAGCGGCCCCGGACATAGCCGAGGCGGGTGTTGGTCACGAGCGCGCCGATCAGAGGTAGGCGCACCTGCCCGCCGTGGGTGTGGCCGGCGAGGGTGACGGCGACCGACCCCGGCACGTCGGCAAAGCCGTCGGGCTCGTGCATCAGCAGCACAACCGGCTTGCCCGGCGCGATCCCGGCGAGCGCGGCGGCGACGTTGGCGTGCCCGGTCGCCAGGTCGTCAACCCCGGCGACGACAACCGGCCCGGCGTCGGCGTGGGCATTCTCGAGATAGGTCATCCGGTTGCGCGGCAGGACGCGCGGCGTCCAGTACGGCTCGTCGTGGTTGCCGCGGACGGCGAAGGTGCCGAGGCGCGAGCGCAGCGCCCGCAGGGGCCGCACCGCGTCGTCGAGATTGCCGCCTCGACCCCGGGCAAAGAGGCCATCGACCAGCTTGCCGCCATGATAGTCGCCGGTCAGCACGACGAGGTCGGGGTGGAGTGCGTTCGCCTGCGCGACGATCCGCGCGACCCGCGCCGGCGGCATGTCGGGCGGCCCGAGGTGGATGTCGGTCAGCTGGACGATGCGCAGCGGCGGCGCGGCCCAGCCGGGGACGGGCAGGCCATAGGCGACGACGGTCGGCGGTGCGGTCGCCTCGCGCCAGCCGGCCACGAGCCCCACGCCCACCGCGACCCCGGCGATCAACACGATCGAGGCACGATCCATCCGGCCAGTTGGCGCATGGCGAAAGCATTGTCCACGCGTCGGGACGAGCGCAACGAAAGTGTCGGAAAACTTTACACCTGACAAACCCGGTTAGGGTTAATCGTTTGATTCATTTCAATTAACGATTCTGGCACGCATCTTGCCTGACTATTCTCAAGACGGTGAAGTCGGGCTGATGCCGGAGGCAAAGTCTCTGAATTGGGATTTGGGTCGACCGATCGGTGATCGTCCAGGTCGTCTTGGGCGGTTGTGTTAACGGGCTAGTTGTTCGCAAGTTTAGTGAGGAAAGGGACGATCCCATGACTTACATCAAGACACTTCTCGCCTCAGCGGCCCTCGCGGCGGTGACCCTCGCGACACCGGCATCCGCCGCCACGATCATCAAGGCGTTCACCGGCGGACCGTTTTCGACGCTCAATCCGCTCGGCACCCTGCCGGCGACCAAGCTGCTCAAGGCCAACACCTATGACTTCACCTTCACTCTCGTTCCGCCGACGGGATCGGGCATCCTGACCACCGTCAGCGCGGCAGCGTCATCCACTCCCATGCAGGGGCTGCCCATTCAGTTCTCGCTCTACTCGGGCACCCCGACCGGCGTCCATTCGTTGCTCGACACCTCGACGTTCGTCATCAACCCGTCGCTGTCGGACAGCCTGAGCGCCGGCAACTATTATCTGCAGATCGCGCCGTCGGGCATCACCACCAACGGCGAAACCGGCAGCGGCTCGCTGACGGTCGAAACTGTGCCGGAGCCCGCGACGTGGGGCCTGCTGGTCGGCGGCTTCGCGCTGGTCGGTTCCGCCTCGCGGAACCGGCGCCGGACCATCGCCGCCTGAACGGCTTTCCCGCAACCTATCACCGGGGGCGGAAGCGGAAACGCTTCCGCCCTTTTTGTATCGGCGGCCGATATGACGGCGGCTATGCGGCCAGCCTCGCCGCCGACCGGCCGTAGAACGTCTCCCCTTTCGCCGCCATGTCGCGGAGTAACGGCGGCGGGGCGAAGCGGTCGCCGTGGCGCTGGGTCAGGCCGTCAAGAATCGCGACGACGTTCGCCAGCCCCAGCGTGTCCATGTGGCTGAACGGCCCGCCGGTGAACGGCAGGAAGCCCCAGCCGAAGATCGCGCCGAGATCGCCGTCCTCAGGCGTCTCGAGCACCCCTTCGGCGAAGCAGCGGGCGCATTCGACCATCTGGCGGTACAGCAGCCGCTCGCGGATCGCTTCGGGGGTCGCGTCGCTCGGTTCGCCGGCCTCGGCGACGGTAACCGACAGCTCGGGCCACAGATACTTCTTCGATCCGTCGTCGGGGTAGACGTAGAAGCCTTTGCCGCCCTTGCGCCCATAGCGGCCGAGCTCGTTCATCGTGGCGATGACCCCTTCGGCGGCGGTCGGCCGGTAGGCGTCGCCAAGGTCGATCTTGGTCTGCTTGGCGATCTTGTACGACAGGTCGAGCCCGACCTCGTCGTTGACCGCGAGCGGGCCGACCGGCATCCCCATCTGGCGGCCGACATTCTCGATTAGCGCCGGCAGAACGCCTTCGCTGAGCAACGCCAGTCCCTCCTGGATGTAGGTCCCGAAGCAGCGCGAGGTGTAGAAGCCGCGGGAGTCGTTGACGACGATCGGCGTCTTGCGGATCACGGCGACGAAGTCGAGCGCCTTGGCGACCGCCGCTGGCCCCGTGTCCTTGCCGACGATGATCTCGACCAGCGGCATCTTCTCGACCGGCGAGAAGAAATGGATGCCGATGAAGTTGGCCGGCTTCGACCATGCGCTCGCCAGCCCGGTGATCGGCAGCGTCGAGGTGTTCGACCCGAAGATGGTGTCGGCCCCGACGACCGCCTCGACCGCCCTGGTCACCTCGGCCTTGATGCCGCGGTCCTCGAACACCGCCTCGATGATCAGGTCGCAGCCGGCTAGGTCGGCATAGTCGGCGGTCGGGTGGATGCGGCCGAGGATGGCCTCGGTCTTCGCCGGGTCGGTCCGCTTCTTGGCCAGCCGGTCGGCGGTGTACGCCTTGCCCCTCTCGGCGGCGGCGAGGTCGCGGTCGAGGAGGACGACGTCGACGCCGGCCTGCGCCGCGACCATCGCGACGCCTGCCCCCATTAGCCCGGCCCCGAGCATCGCGATCTTCTGCGGCGGCATCGGCGCGATGCCCGCCGGGCGGCGCGCGCCCTTCTCCGCCGCCTGCTTCGAGACGAACAGCGAGCGGATCATGTTGCCCGCCTGGGGCTCGGCGACGACCTTGGCGAGGTACTTGCTCTCGACCCGTAGCGCGGTGTCGATCGGCAGCTGCGTCCCTTCGTAGACCGCCGACAGCATTGCGATCGGCGCGTTCATGTTGTGGTTGGTCGTCTTGGCGAGGATCGCGGTCCCGGCCATGAAGGTCTGGGCGAAGCCGGGGTTGAACGCACCGACGCCGCCGGGGAACTTGAACCCCTTCTCGTCCCACGGCGCGACCGCCTTCGGATTGGCGAGTGCCCACGCCTTGGCGCGGGCGACGATCTGATCGGCCGGGGCCAATTCATTGACCACCTTGAAGCCGAGCGCCTCCTGCGGGCTCATGCTCTTGCCCTGCGTCAGGTACATCAGCGCCGGCTGGACGCCCATCAGCCGCGGCAACCGCTGGGTGCCCCCCGCTCCCGGGAACAGGCCGACGAGCACCTCGGGCAGTCCGAGCGCAACCTTCGGGTTGTCGACGCAGACGCGGTAATGACAGGCGAGCGCGAGCTCGAGCCCGCCGCCGAGGGCGAGGCCGCTGATCGCCGCCGCGACCGGCTTGCCGCAGGTTTCCAAGTCGCGGAACAGCTTGTTGAGGCGGTAGACCTGCTCAAACAGCATCGCCATTCGCGACTTCGTGCCTTCGTGTGACCTCTCACTTCCGCCGCCGCCGACCAGCCCGCCCATGCCCTTGAGGTCGGCCCCGGCCATGAAGCCCGACGCCTTGCCGCTGGTGATGACGACGCCCTTGATCGCGGCGTCGCCTTTGATCCGCTCGATGGCGGCGGCAAGGTCGGACGTGAAGTCGGCGTTGATCACATTCATCGACTGCCCGGGCAGGTCGATGGTCAGGGTCAGGATGCCGTCGGCGTCGAGGTCGTCGTGAAGGGTGGTCATGTCGTTGTCCTTCATATGCGTCGGCGGAAGAGCATCGCGAGCACGCGTCATGCGCGCCTAGCTGTAAGTCCAGAAGTTGGCGGCGATGCCGTGCTCCGTGGCCAGCCGTTTGAGCTCCGAGACTGCCTGCAGGTTGCCCCGGTAATGTCGCGCAATCAGCGCAAAGGCGAGACGCGGCAGATCGGCATTGGCGACTCTGATACCATATTCATAGTCGCCATCGTCCCAGATGCGGCGGACGCTCGGCCCTAGGTCCTGCCCGTCGACCCCGAGGCCATGCGCAGTCAGGCGAAGATAGATCGTCGACTGCTCCTCGCCGGTCAGTTCCGCCAGCAGGAGGTCTTCCGGTGCGGTCACGGCGGGTCACACCCGCTCGATCACCGTCGCGGTGCCCATGCCGGCCCCGACGCACAACGTGACCAGCGCCGTCGACTTGCCCGTGCGCTCGAGTTCATCGAGCACCGTGCCGAGGATCATCGCCCCGGTCGCGCCGAGCGGGTGGCCCATGGCGATCGCGCCGCCGTTGACGTTGATCCTGTCGTGATCGATCCCGAGCGCCTGCATATAGCGCAGGACGACGCTGGCGAAGGCCTCGTTCAGCTCGAACAGGTCGATGTCGGCCACCGTCATGCCGAGGCGCTTGAGCAGCTTCTCGGTCACCGGGGCAGGCCCGGTCAGCATGATCGCCGGCTCGCTGCCGATCGACGCCATCCCCTTGATGCGCGCGCGCGGGCGGATGCCGTACTTCTCGCCCATCTCGCGGTTGCCGATCAGGACCGCGGCGGCCCCGTCGACGATGCCGCTCGAATTGCCGCCGGTGTGGACGTGGTCGATCCGCTCGACCTCGGGGTATTTCTGGAGGGCGATGGCGTCGAAGCCCGGCATCGTCTCGCCGATGCCCTCGAACGCGGCGTTCAACCCGCCGAGCGACTGCATGTCGGTGCCCGGCCGCATATGCTCGTCGTGATCGAGGACGATTTCGCCGATGACGTCGCGGACGCCGACCACCGAGTTCTTGAACCGCCCCTCGGACCACGCGCGAGCGGCGCGCTTCTGGCTTTCCATCGCGTAGGCGTCGACGTCGCCGCGGCTGAAGCCGTACTTGGTCGCGATCAGGTCGGCGCCGATGCCCTGCGGCGTGAAGTACGTCTTGTACGCGACCGCCGGGTCCATCGGCCACGCACCGCCGTCGGCCCCCATCGGGACGCGGCTCATGCTCTCGACGCCGCCGCCGATAGCGAACATCGCCTCGCCGCTGATGACCTTAGCGGCGGCCATGTTGACCGCCTCGAGCCCGCTCGCGCAGAAGCGATTGATCTGGACGCCCGCCGTCGTCTCGGCATAGTCGGCGTTGAGGACGGCGGTGCGGGCGATGTCGCTACCCTGCTCGCCGACCGGGGCAACGCAGCCGAGGACGACGTCGTCGACGTCGGCGGTGTCGATACCGGTGCGGTCGCGGACCGCTTCGAGCACCTGCGTCGCGAGCTGGACCGGCGTGATCTCGTGGAGCCTGCCGTCCTTCTTGCCCTTGCCCCGGGGGGTGCGGACCGCTTCGTAGATCAGTGCCTCGGCCATTTCGTGTCTCCTACTCCCCTCCCGCTTGCGGGAGGGGAGAAACTAGAACGCCTCCGCCGGCAGCGCCATCAGCGCCTCCGCCCCGGCTTCGAGCTTGCGCCGCAGAGCGCCGGCGTCGGGTAGGAAGCGTTCGGCGAAGTAGCGCGCGGTGATCAGTTTGGCGTCGTAGAAGGCGCGGTCGCCCGCCCCGGCGTCGAGCGCGGCGTGGCTCGCCTTCGCCATGACCAGCCACATCCGGCCGAGCGCGACGATGCCCATCAAGTGGAGGTACGCCGTCGCCGCCGCGCCGGCATTGTCGGGCTTGGCGAGGCCATTCTGCATCAGCCACATCGTCGCCGCCTGCAACTCGCCGGTCGCCTTTTCGAGGCCCCCGGCAAGCGCGGCCAGCCGCTCGTCGCCCTTGGCGTCGGCGATGTCCTGCGCCAGCAGCGCGAGCCACGCGCGCAGCGCCCGCCCGCCGTTCATCCCGAGCTTGCGACCGACGAGGTCCATCGCCTGGATGCCGTTGGTGCCTTCGTAGATCTGGGCGATCCGCGCGTCGCGGACGAACTGCTCCATGCCCCATTCGGTGATGTAGCCGTGGCCGCCGTAGACCTGCTGCGCGCTCGTCGCGACGGCATAGCCCTGGTCGGTGCAATAGCCCTTGATCACCGGCGTCAGCAGCCCGATCAGGTCGTCAGCCACCTGCCGCTCGTCCGCCGTCGCCGCCTGGTGGGCGAGATCGACGTGGAGCGCGCCCCACAGGATCAGCGCCCGCGCGCCCTCGTTGAACGCGCGCCCGTCCATCAGCATCCGGCGGACGTCGGCATGGACGATGATTGGGTCGGCCTTGCTCGCCGGCTCGGGGATCGGCTCGGCATTGGCGACGATGCCGAGCGCCTTCCCCTGCACCCGGTCGCGCGCGTAGATCGCCGCGTTCTGGTAGGCGACCTCGCCTTGGGCGAGGCCCTGGACGCCGACGCCGAGGCGCGCCGCGTTCATCATGATGAACATCGCGCGGAGGCCCTTCATCTCCTCACCGATGAGATAGCCGGTCGCGCCGTCGTAGTTCATCACGCACGTCGCGTTGGCGTGGATGCCCATCTTGTGCTCGATCGAGCCGCACTTGACGGCGTTGCGCGCACCGAGGCTGCCGTCGGCCTCGACGAGGAACTTGGGCACGATGAACAGGCTGATGCCCTTGACGCTGTCGGGCGCGCCGGTCGTCTTGGCGAGCACGAGGTGGATGATGTTGTCGCTGAGGTCGTGCTCGCCGGCCGAGATGAAGATCTTGGTGCCGGTTATCTTGTAGGTGCCGTCGGCCTGCGGCTCGGCGCGGGTGCGGATCAGGCCGAGGTCGGTCCCGCACTGCGGCTCGGTCAGGTTCATCGTGCCGGTCCAGCGGCCCTCGACCATCCTGGGCAGGTAGATCCGCTTCTGCGCGTCGCTGCCGACCGCCGTGATCGCCGCCTGCGCCCCCTCGTTGAGACCGGGATACATCGAAAAGGCCATGTTGGCGCTCGACAGGTATTCGGCGATCGCCGTCGCAACGACGTGGGGCAGGCCCTGGCCGCCATAGGCGGGATCGGCGGCGAGCGTGCCCCACCCGGCCTCGACGAACGCGTCGTACGCCGCCTTGAACCCGGCCGGCGTCGTCACGCTCGCGTCGTCGTGGCGGGTGCAGCCTTCCTGATCGCCGCTGAGGTTGATCGGCGCGAGGACATTCTCGCAGAACTTCGCCCCCTCCTCGAGGATCGCGGCGACGGTATCGGGGGTCGCCTCGGCGAAGCCGGGCAGGTTGGAGAAGTTGTTGAGTCCGACGACGGCGTCGAGGACGAACTGCGTGTCCTTCACCGGGGCGCGATACGTCGGCATCAGTTCTGCTTCTCCGGGCCGGCGAGCTGACTTTCCACGATGGCGCAGAAGGATTGCAGTTCGTCGATCGTCGCGTCGATGTCCGCTCTCTGTTCGGCGAGAAGCGCGAGGCGGTTACGGCATTTCTCGAGAGTCACCTGGCGCTGCGTCACCCGGCCGTCGCCGAGGTCGTAGAGGTCGATCATCTCGCGGATCTCGGCGAGGCTGAAGCCGACGTTCTTGGCGCGCAGGATCCACGCCAGCCGGGCGCGGTCGCGGCGCGAATAGACGCGGTTCTGCCCGGCGCGCGTCGGCGCGATCAGCCCCTGATCCTCGTAGAAGCGGATCGCGCGCGGGGTGACGTTGAACCCGACGCTGAGGTCGGTGATGGTGAAGGTCTCGGCCCCGCACGGCGGCGGCGGGACGGCGACATGGGCGAACGCGGGGGTGTCGAGCATGACACAGATTTAGTTGACGTGCGCGTCAACGGCAAGCGGATTGACCATGGCGTTGATCTCTAGGCCGGCTGCGGGCAAAGCGTTTCGGTGACGGATGAACGCCTTGCCAACCGGCTGACCGACCTGCGTTCGGCGACCGACCGCTTGCGCGAGGCGATCGATGAATGGCAAGCCGACCATCGATCAATCATTCGTGACTCGGTTGTAAAGCGCTTCGAACTTTGCTTCGAACTGTCGTGGAAGGCGACGCGCGACTGGCTTCATTTCTGGGAGCGCGACATCGATCCCAACGGTCCACGGCAGAGTCTTGAATTCGGTTTCGAGCGCGGCGTTATCGCAGACGCGAACCGCTGGTCGGCGATGTTACTCTACCGGAACCGAACGGTTCATGTGTATAACGAGGGCGACGTTGACGTGATTGCGGCGTGGATCGTCGCCAACGCACTGGAACTATTCGATGCCCTCGTTGTCCGTTTATCCGCCGGCGGCTGACGACCTGGATCCCCGCACCGGGCTTGCCACTTTCGTGCTCGACAAGCTCGTCCGATTGCTTCGCGGATTTAATGGTGTTGATCGCGCTGTAATTTACGGCAGCCGCGCCCGCGGTGACTTCAGGCGCTATTCTGACATCGATATTGCTCTGTACGGCGACGGCATTGGCTGGATGGAAGTTGGCCGTATCAAGAACGCCATCGACGACAGCTTCATCGTCTTCCCAGTCGACGTGACGGCGGTTTCGACGCTGCCGCCGGACAGTTCGATCCGCCGCGCGATCGACCGCGATGGGATCGTCATCTACGAGCGCGCCAGCGACCCGTCGGCCGCGACGGCGCGGTAGAAGCACGACCGCTCCCCCGTGTGGCACGCCGGCCCGGCCGGCGTGACGCGCAGCCACACCGCGTCCTGGTCGCAGTCGACGCGAACCTCGACCACCGCCTGCACGTTCCCGGACGTCGCGCCCTTGTGCCACAACTCGCCGCGCGACCGGCTCCAGTAGTGCGCCTCGCCCGTCGCCAGCGTCGCCGCGAGCGCGGCGGCGTTCATGTGCGCGACCATCAGCACCTCGCCGGTCGCGGCGTCGGTCGTCACCGTCTGGATCAGGCCGCGGTCGTCCCACTTCGGGTCGAGGACGGTCCCGGTCTCGCGTGCTGCGTCGCTCACGTTTGCCTCGGCTATTGCGGCTTGATGACATCTTAGGGGCGACACGCTGCCGCCGTCTCCCTATATGCCGCGCAAGCAGCCGCCCTGGGGAGCCCCGATGGACGACTTCACGACCGATCCTTTCGACGGCGACCACCTGCACGAGGAATGCGGCGTCATCGGCGTCTACGGGGCCGACGGCGCGGCGGCGCTGTGCGCGCTCGGCCTCCACGCGCTCCAGCACCGCGGACAGGAGGCGGCGGGCATCACGAGCTTCGACGGTCACGACTTCCACACCCACCGCGCGATGGGCCACGTCGCCGGTAACTTCGATTCCGACGGCGTCATGCACCGTCTCAAGGGCGACGTCGCGATCGGCCACAACCGCTACGCGACGACCGGCGAGACGGCGCTGCGGAACGTCCAGCCGCTGTTCGCCGAGCTGGCATCGGGCGGCTTCGCGATCTGCCACAACGGCAACATCTCGAACGCGGTCAAGCTCCGCCGCGACCTCGTCCGCCGCGGGTCGATCTTCCAGTCGACGAGCGACACCGAGGTCATCATCCACTTGGTCGCGACGAGCACGTACCGCACCCTGCTCGACAAGTTCATCGACGCGCTCAAGCAGGTCGAGGGCGCGTACAGCCTGTTGTGCCTGACCGGCGAGGGGATGATTGCCTGCCGCGATCCCTTGGGCGTCCGCCCGCTCGTCCTTGGCAAGCTCAACGACAGCTTCATCCTCGCGTCGGAGACGGTCGCCCTCGACGTCGTCGGCGCGACCTTCCTCCGCTCGATCGAACCCGGCGAGCTCGTCGTCATCACCAGCCGCGGGCTGCGGTCGCTCCGTCCGTTCGGCCTGCAGCGGCCGCGGCCGTGCATCTTCGAGCACGTCTACTTCAGCCGCCCCGATTCGGTCGTCGACGGGTCGAGCGTCTACCAGGTGAGGAAGCAGATCGGCGTCGAGCTGGCGCGCGAATCGCCGGTCGCCGCCGACATGGTCGTGCCGGTGCCCGACAGCGGTACGCCGGCGGCGATCGGCTTCGCCCAGGCGGCGCACATCCCGTTCGAACTTGGCATCATCCGCTCGCACTATGTCGGGCGGACCTTCATCCAGCCCGGCGACCAGATCCGGAACCTCGGCGTCAAGCTCAAGCACAACGCCAACCGCGCGCTGATCGACGGCAAGAAGATCGTCCTGATCGACGATTCGATCGTCCGCGGCACGACCAGCCTCAAGATCGTCGCGATGCTCCGCGACGCCGGCGCCGAAGAAGTCCACATGCGGATCGCGTCGCCGCCGACGCGCCACAGCTGCTACTACGGCGTCGACACGCCGGAGCGGTCGAAGCTGCTCGCCGCCAACATGACGGTCGAGCGGATGCGCGAGTACATCAAGGTCGACAGCCTCGCCTTCCTGTCGATCGACGGCCTCTACCGCGCGCTGGGCGAGGCGGTCCGCGACGACGCCGCGCCGACGCATTGCGACGCCTGCTTCACCGGCGACTACCCGACGCGGTTGACCGACCAGGAAGAACATTCCGACCAGCCGATGCTGCTCGCCGAGCGGGTGATGTAACTCCCTCCCCTCCCGCTTGCGGGAGGGGTCGGGGGTGGGCGGTCGCGCGACGCGGCGGCCTGCCGTATAGCCCGCCGACTTCCCACCCCCCGGCCCCTCCCGCAAGCGGGAGGGGAGAAGGCACGGCATGACGCTTATCAACAAACTCGCCCTCGTCAGCGGCGCGTCGCGCGGCATCGGCGCGGCGGCGGCGGTCGCGCT
>CAHJWT010000007.1 GCA_903643075.1 Sphingomonadaceae bacterium
GGCGGCGCTCGCGGCGCTTCACGCGGTTCCGTTCGCCGCCGTCGCCGGGCTGCCGCTGCCGGGCGGGTCGGCGCGCGAACAGGCGGCGCGGCTGTTCGACCACTACCGCGGCTTCGGCGTCGACGAGCCGGTGTTCGATCTCGCCTTCGCGTGGCTGCGTGACCGCCTCCCCGACGATCCCCCGGTCGCGGTATGTCACGGCGACTTCCGTAGCGGCAACTTCATCGTCGGCCCGGACGGGGCGGGGCAGGGCCTGCGCGCTGTGCTCGACTGGGAGCTGGCCCACCTCGGCGATCCCCACGCCGACATCGGCTGGCTGTGTGTGCAGGCGTGGCGTTTCGGCGCGTGGCAACGACCGGTCGGCGGCTTCGGTGAACGGGACGCGCTGTACGCCGCCTACGAGGCCGACGGTGGCGTGGCGGTCGACCGCGATCGCGCCCTTGTCTTCGAGGTCTTCGGCACGCTGAAGTGGGGTATCTCCTGCCTCCAGCTCGCCGACGACCACGTCGCGGGCCGCGTCCGCTCGGTCGAGCGCGCCGCGATCGGCCGGCGGGTCAGCGAGGTCGCCGCCGACCTCCTCCACCTGCTCAAGCACGGGACGATCTGATGGCGGGGCATCCGAGCATGGGCGAGTTGGTCGCGGCGGTCCGCGCATTCCTCGCGGGTCTCGCCGAAGGTAGCGCGCTCGCCGGCCGCGACGCGTTCCATGCGAAGGTCGCGGCCAACGCGCTCGCGATCGTCGAGCGCGAGCTGGCGGGGGAGGCGGACGCGGTCGAGGTGGCGGCCCTCACCTCCTATTGTCATCCCCGCTTCCGCGAGGATGACAGCGAAATTGAGGTCGCGACGCTCCGCCAGACGATGTGCGCCGCGATCCGGGCCGGTGACCTGACCGTCGCCACACCCGGCCTCGTCGACGCCCTCATCGCCGCCACCTGCGCACGCCTCGCCATCGACAATCCGCGCTACGCAACGCTCGCCCGCCTCGATCCGGCCATCGCCGCCGATGCCGCACCGCGGCGATGAACGGTTGCGCCGTCGCGCCAACCGGTTAAACCGGCGGCATCCCGTTTGCGCCTCTGAGGAACCGGATGGCCACCGCCACCACCCGCCCCCGCGTCGGTCAGTCCGCCCGACCGCTGTCGCCGCACCTGTCGATCTGGAAGTGGCGAGTCCATACGATCACCTCGATCACCCACCGCATCACGGGTAACGCGATGGCGTTCGGCGGCGTCGTCCTGTTCCTGTGGTGGCTCGTCGCCGCCGCGACCGGACCCGAGGCGTATGCGCTCTTCTATTCGGTCGCGACCGGCTGGGTCGGCGTCGTCGTCGGTATCGGGCTGACGTGGGTCTTGTTCCAGCACATGGCGAGCGGCGTCCGCCACCTCGTCATGGACACCGGCGCGGCGCTCGAGATCAACGCGAGCAAGACGTTCGCCACCGCGACCTACTTCGTCTCGCTTGCCCTGACGCTGCTAACGTGGGCGGTGATCCTGCTTACCAAGGGCATCTGATGGGCACGGGAACCGAGATCGGCCGCGTCCGCGGGCTGGGCAGCGCCAAGTCGGGGGTCGGCCACTGGTGGCACCAGCGGGTGACCGCGGTCGCCAACCTCGCGCTGCTGCTGTGGTTCGTCGCCAGCTTGGTCCGCCTGCCGGCGCTCGACTACCCGACCGTCGTCCTGTGGCTGCGCCAGCCGGTCGCGGCGATCCCGATGCTGCTGCTGATCGTGTCGGTGTTCTATCATTTCCGTCTCGGCGTGCAGGTGTTCATCGAGGACTATCTGCATCACGAGGGGAGCAAGCTGCTCGCGATCCTCGCGCTCAATTTCTACGCGGTCGGCGGCGGCGCGGCGGCGGTGTTCGCGGTCCTCAAGATCGCTTTCGGAGCCTGACGATGGCCGACGCCTACCAGATCATCGACCATACCTACGACGCGGTCGTCGTCGGGGCCGGCGGCAGCGGCCTGCGCGCGGCGATGGGCATCGCCGAGACCGGCCTCAAGACCGCTTGCATCACCAAGGTCTTCCCCACCCGGTCGCACACCGTCGCGGCGCAGGGCGGCATCGCCGCCAGCCTCGGCAACATGGGCCCCGACCACTGGCAGTGGCACATGTACGACACGGTCAAGGGGAGCGACTGGCTCGGCGACCAGGACGCGATCGAATACCTTTGCCGCGAGGCGCCGAAGGCGGTCTACGAACTCGAGCACTTCGGCGTGCCGTTCAGCCGCACCGAGGCGGGCAAGATCTACCAGCGCGCGTTCGGCGGCATGACCCAGAACATGGGCGAGGGGCCGCCGGCGCAGCGCACCTGCGCCGCCGCCGACCGCACCGGCCATGCCATGCTCCACGCGCTCTACCAGCAGAGCCTGAAGTACGACACCGACTTCTACATCGAATATTTCGCGATCGACCTGATCATGGAGGGCGGGGTCTGCCGTGGCGTCATCGCGATGTGCATGGAGGACGGCAGCATCCACCGCTTCCGCGCGCACTCGGTCGTGCTCGCGACCGGCGGCTACGGCCGCTGCTACTTCTCGGCGACGAGCGCGCACACCTCGACCGGCGACGGCGGCGGCATGGCGATCCGCGCCGGGGTGCCGATGCAGGACATGGAGTTCGTCCAGTTCCACCCGACCGGCATCTACGGCGCCGGCGTCCTCATCACCGAAGGCGCGCGCGGCGAGGGGGGCTACCTGACCAACAAGGACGGCGAGCGCTTCATGGAGCGCTACGCCCCGTCGGCCAAGGACCTCGCATCACGCGACGTCGTCAGCCGGTCGATGGCGATGGAGATCCGCGAGGGCCGCGGCGTCGGCGCCGAGGGCGACCACATCAACCTCCACCTCAACCACATCGACCCCGCCGTCCTCCACGAGCGCCTGCCCGGCATCAGCGAGACGGCGAAGATCTTCGCCGGGGTCGACGTGACCAAGGAGCCGATTCCGGTGACGCCGACCGTCCACTACAACATGGGCGGCATCCCGACCAACTATCACGGCGAGGTCGTGACGCTGAAGGACGGCGACCCCGACAGCGTCGTCCCCGGCCTGTTCGCCGTCGGCGAGGCGGCGTGCGTCAGCGTCCACGGGGCCAACCGGCTCGGGTCGAACAGCCTGATCGACCTCGTCGTCTTCGGCCGCGCGACGGCGCACCGCATCGGCGACACGGTCAAGCCGTTCGGCACCCACGCGCCGCTGCCCAAGGACAGCGCCGACCTCGCGCTCGGCCGCCTCGACGGCTACCGCTTCTCGAAGGGCGGGTCACCGACCAGCGCAGTGCGGCTGGCGATGCAGAAGACGATGCAGTCGAACGCCGCCGTGTTCCGCACGTCCGAGGTTCTGTCCGAAGGGCAGCGCAAGATCGACGCCGTATACCAGCAAATGGCCGACATCGGCATCGCCGACCGCAGCCTTGTGTTCAACACCGACCTCATCGAGACCCTCGAGCTCGACAACATGATCCCGCAGGCGGTTCTGACGATGCACATGGCGGCGTCGCGCCACGAGAGCCGCGGTGCCCATATGCACGAGGACTTTCCGCAGCGGAACGACGACGCGTGGATGAAGCACTCGCTCGGGTGGTTCAGGGATGGCGGGGTGCGGCTCAATACCCGGCCGGTGCACAGCTACACGCTGACCGACGACATTGCCTACATCAAGCCGAAGGCGCGGGTATATTAAAAAAGGCCTCCGAAATAATCGGAGGCCTGAGTAGTACCAATGATGCGATAGGACGTGTCGGCGAACTACTTAAAGAATGATGACGAAATGGCCAGCAGAAATTGTTTGATTAAATGAAGTACAATGATGCTTGTCGAACTAACAAGATATGATCTTGCCTCCTTTGAACCTTTTTGTTGCCTCAGTTCCAGTAATTTCTTGTCAGTACAGGCGATTAGGTCTTCAGCTGAGATTGGGTCATAGGTGATTCTGATCAGTAATTTTATCGGACCGGGAACCATCTTAGTACTCCTCTCGCTCACTGGCTAGATTTTTAATAAGCTCGTTGACCGATATTGCTTTTACGCAACACAACCGAGATTATTCATTTTATAAGCAAACTTAAGAAACTCATCCCCCATGTCAGACGTACGAAATAGGCGTCTAGGACGTCCCCCGCCCTTTGATATGCCAACCTGTTCAATTAAACCCTTATCCTCCAAAGCAATAAAGGCATTGTATATCGTAGGTAATCTAGGAGCTCTCGAAAAATGCCTCTCTATTTCAGAGGATAAATCCGCGGCACATATACCAGTTTTAGGTTGGTTCGCTAAAAACTCGAGAACAGATAATTCTTTACTCGTGATTGTAATATCAGAATAATTTGTATTGAAAAAGTTATTTGCCAATAGCAATTTAACTCTCCTCGCTGGAGCTAGATCCAAGGCGGCGGAGCTGTTCAGCTAACTTCAGAAGGTCCGTCCCGTGCGTACGAATGGTTTCGCATGCTGCCGACTCCTCACGTTAACGATCATGTGTTTTTAACAGATGTCTGTATGGTGTCAATCGGCTTATTTTGATTCGTTGTGAGACGATTGTCGCATTAACGCGCCGCTCAGAGGCCAGCCGGTATGCTTCGTCTCTATCTCGCCGCCCCGATGGCGATGACCACCACCACGATGCGGCCGTCGTCCACCCGGTAGATCAGGCGGTAGCCGGCGGCGCGGAGCTTGATCATGTAGCAGTTGGGCAGGTCGCGCAGCTTGGCGGACGGGACGCGCGGGTGGTTGAGGCGTTCGGCCAGCTTCTTCTCAAACTGCTGCCGCGTCGACCTGGCGAGCTTGTCCCATTCCTTCTTGGCGTCGCGCAGAAAGGTCAGCCTATAGGTCGCCAAGGATGACCTCGATCTCCTCCTGTCCCTCCCGCTCCTTGATGATGCGGACCAGCTCGATGTCGTCGAGCGCGTCGAGGAGCGCCTCGTACGCCGCCGCCGGGATCAGGTAGGCGGCGGGTGTGTTGCGGTTGAGGATGGCAACGGCAGCCCCTTCGGCGGCGGCAATCACCGCGCTTGGGTTCTTCTTGAGGTCGCTGATCGAGACGCCGTAGTCGGCGAGAAGCGCGGTCATCATGACCGAATGCTAATGCGCGCATCCGGTCACGTCAACGATCACTCGTAGCACGCTCGCTAAGCTCACCCGCTCAGTCGCCGAGGCTCGGATCGATCGCCCGGCACGCCACTAGTAGCTCCCTGACCGCGTCGACGCTGACCTGGAAGTTAGCCTTGGCCTCGTCGTTCAACGCGATCTCGACGACCTTCTCGACCCCGCCCCCGCCGATCACGCACGGAACGCCGACGTAGAGGTTGTCGACCCCGTACTGCCCGGTCAGGTTGACCGCGCACGGGATGACGCGCTTCTGGTCGTAGAGATAGGCTTCGGCCATGGCGATGCCGCTCGTCGCCGGGGCGTAGTAGGCGCTGCCGGTCTTCAGCAGCGCGACGATCTCGCCGCCGCCGCCGCGGGTGCGCTTGACGATGTCGTCGATGCGCTCCTTGGTCGACCAGCCCATGTCGATCAGCGCCGGGATGGGGATGCCGGCGACGGTCGAGTATTCGATCACCGGCACCATCGTGTCGCCGTGGCCGCCGAGGACGAAGGCGGTGACGTCCTGGACGCTGACCTTGAACTCGTCGGCGAGAAAGTGGCGGAAGCGGCTGCTGTCGAGGACGCCGGCCATGCCGACGACCATGTGGTGCGGCAGGCCGCTGAACTCGCGCAGCGCCCAGACCATCGCGTCCAGGGGATTGGTGATGCAGATGACGAAGGCGTCGGGCGCATTGGCCTTGATCCCCTCGCCGACCGCCTTCATCACCTTGAGGTTGATGCCAAGCAGGTCGTCGCGGCTCATCCCGGGCTTGCGCGCGATGCCGGCGGTGACGATGATGACGTCGGCGCCGGCGATGTCGGCGTAGTCGTTGGTCCCCTTGAGCTCTGCGTCGAAGCCCTCCACCGGGCCGCACTGGGCGAGGTCGAGCGCCTTGCCCTGCGGCACGCCCTCGACGACGTCGAACAGGACGACGTTGCCCAGCCCCTTGGCGGCGGCAAGGTGCGCGAGCGTCCCGCCGATGTTGCCGGCCCCGATCAGGGCAATCTTGTTGCGGGCCATGGCGGGTTCCTTGCTGGAGGGAGCGGCGCAGCCGCCCGGGACGGCGGTGCCTTAGCGACTGACCCCCGTCGCCGCAACCGCATCAGCCGCCGTGCCCCTGCGCGAGATAATCGGCCGACCGCATCTCGAGCAGGCGCGACACCGTCCGATCGAATTCGAAATGGCCATCGCCGGCCGGATAGAGACCGGCGGGCTCGGCGTCGGCGGCGGCGAGGAGCTTGACCTTGTGCTCGTACAGCTCGTCGACCAGCGTGACGAAGCGCGCCGCATAGTTGCGGTTCTCCGGCCCCATGATGGGGATGCCGACGAGGATGACGGTGTGGAACCGGCGCGCCACCGCGAGATAGTCGGCCGCGCCGAGCGCGGCACGGCATAGCCGGCTGAACGAGAAGACGGCGACGCCCTTGACCGCCTTGGGCACGAACAGCGTCCGGCCGCCGGGGACCGGGATCGTCGCCGTCGGCACCCGGACGCGGTCCTCGACGGGAAAGTCGGTCAGGCGGAAGAAGGCGTCGGCGAGCGCCGCCGTCGCGGCGGGGCCATTCGGGACGTACCACGTCGGCGCGCCGCCGAGCCGATCGAGGCGGTAGTCGACCGGACCGTTGAGCGGCACGATCTCCATTCGCGCCTCGATCAGGTCAATGAAGGGGAGGAACAGCGCGCGGTTCAGGCCGTCCTTGTACAGGTCGGCGGGTGGCCGGTTCGACGTCGCGACGATCGTCGTGCCCGCGGCGAACAGGCCGGCGAACAGGCGCGACACGATCGCGGCGTCGGCGACATCGCGGACCTGGAGCTCGTCGAAGCAGAGCAGCTTCGCCCCCGCCGCGATGCGGCCGGCGACGACGGGGATCGGGTCGTCGCCCGACACCTGCCGGTGGGCGTGGATCGCGGCGTGGACCTCGAGCATGAACTCGTGGAAGTGGACTCGCCGCCGTGGCTCGGTCGTGGCGTGCGTGAAGAACAGGTCCATCAGCATCGACTTGCCGCGGCCGACGCCGCCCCACAGGTAGATGCCCTGCGGCGCGACGGCCCTCGAACCGAACAACCTATCGAACAGGCCGGCGACTGGCCGTTGGGCAAGCGCCAGCCGCAGATTGTACAGCTTCTCCGCCGCCGCCGCCTGGTCGGGATCGGGACGGAGCTCACCCGCGGTGACGAGGCGTCGATAGGCGGTGTCGCCGGCGCGACCGGCGTCGGCGGCGACGCTCACCTGGCCGGCGTGGCCTCCGGCGCGGTCGGCGCCGGCCGGCGCGTGATCTTGCGCATCGTCCCGGTGAACGAGCAGACGTTGGCGCCACGCTGGGTCACCAGCCCGCGGACGAACAGCATCTTGCCGGTCTCCTTGAGCACCTCGCCGTGCGCCTCGATCGGCTCGCCGGGAATGCCGCCGGTCAGGAAATCGGTCGCACAGCTCAAGGTCACCGCGCCCTCGCCGGCTACGAAGCTTGGCCGGACGATGGCAAACATCGCCATGTCGACGAAGCTCATCAGGAAGCCGCCGTGCAGGTAGCCGAGCCCGTTGGAATGGCGCCGGTCGGTGACCATCCGCGATTCGACCCCGTTCGGAGTAACGCGAAAATACATCTGGCCGAGGAGGTCGTGAAAGCGCCCATCGGGCTGCCCGATCCACGGAATCCAGCCGTCAGCATCGGCGGCGGGGTAGGTCGTTTCGCTCATGGCGGCGTGGTTAGCGGCGTGGTGGTCAAGCGGCAAGGCGTCGCAGCAAGCCGCGCCGTCGGACGGGTCCGGCGGGGAGGTCCGCCGACCGCCGGCCGGAGCCGTCGCGAGTCCGCGGGTAAGCCGATCTTCGCTGAAGAGCGAACCTCGACTTAGCCTCGGCCGCTACACGGCTCTTTCGACCATCATCTTCTTGATCTCGGCGATCGCCTTCGCGGGATTGAGCCCCTTCGGGCAGACGTTGGCGCAGTTCATGATCGTGTGGCAGCGGTAGAGGCGGAACGGGTCCTCGAGCGCGTCGAGCCGCTCGCCGGTCATCTCGTCGCGGCTGTCGACCAGCCAGCGGTACGCCTGGAGAAGGATCGCCGGCCCCAGGAACTTGTCGCTGTTCCACCAGTAGCTTGGGCACGCGGTCGAGCAGCACGCGCACAGGATGCACTCGTACAGCCCGTCGATCTTGCTGCGGTCCTCGACCGACTGGATGCGCTCGGCGTCGGCCGGATCGGGGGTGACCGTCTGCAGCCACGGCTTGATCGACGCGTACTGCGCGTAGAAGTGCTTGAAGTCGGGGACGAGGTCCTTGACGACCTCCATGTGCGGCAGCGGCGTGATGCGGATGTCGCCCTTGATGTCGCCGATCGCCTGGGTGCACGCGAGGGTGTTCGTCCCGTCGATGTTCATGCTGCACGACCCGCAGATGCCCTCGCGGCACGACCGGCGGAAGGTCAGCGTCGGGTCGACCTCGGCCTTGATCTTGATCAGCGCGTCCAGCACCATCGGTCCCGTCGCATCGAGGTCGAGCTCGTAGCTGTCGTAGCGTGGGTTGAGCCCGTCGTCGGGCGACCAGCGGTAGATGCGGAACGTCTTGCGCCGGATTGCCTCGGGCGGCGCGGCGAAGCGCTTGCCGTCGGCGCGGATGCGCGAGTTGGCGGGGAGGGAAAATTCAGCCATGCCTCCGGCTATGCCCTCGCTCGCGCTTTCGCAAGGGCGAAACCCGGGATAGACGCGGCCATGCGCCTGACCAATTGTCACAACGTCGACGACTTCCGCACGCTCGCCAAGGCGCGGCTGCCCGGGCCGGTGTTCCATTACATCGATGGGGCGGCCGACGACGAAGGCACGAAGCGGCGCAACACCGCGGCGTTCGACGACTGCGACCTCGTTCCCGACGTCCTCGCCGGGGTCGCCGGGGTCGATCTGCGGACGACGGTGATGGGGCGCGAGATTGCGATGCCGCTGTTCCTGTCGCCGACCGCGCTCCAGCGGCTGTTCCACTGGCAGGGCGAACGCGCGGTCGGCGCGGCGGCGGCAAAGTTCGGCACTTATTTCGGCATCTCGTCGCTCGCCACCGTCAGCCTCGAGGAGATCGGGCGGACGGTCACCGCGCCGAAGCTGTTCCAGCTCTACGTGCACAAGGACCAGGGGCTCAACCGCGAGCTGATCGCCCGCGCCAAGGCGGCGGGGTTCGACGCGCTCGCGCTGACGGTCGACACCATCGTGGGTGGCAACCGCGAGCGCTGCCTGCGGACGGGCTTCACCTCACCGCCGCGGCTGACGCCGGGCTCGGCAATCAGCTTCGCGCTCCACCCGCGGTGGACGCTCGACTACCTGACGCGCGAGCGCTTCTCGCTGCCTAATCTGGCCGGCCACCTTGCGGCAGGCTCGACGGTGCCGACGTCGGTCGCCGACTACTTCACGCGGATGCTCGACCAGACCCTCGACTGGAAAATGGCCGAGGCGATCCGCGCCGAATGGGGCGGTGAGTTCTGCCTCAAGGGCATCATGTCGCCCGGCGACGCGCGGCGGGCGGCCGACATCTGCGCAACCGCGATCATGGTGTCGAACCATGGCGGCCGCCAGCTCGACGGCAGCCGCGCCCCGTTCGACCAGCTCGCCGAGATCGTCGACGCGGTCGGCGACCGGCTCGACGTCATCTGCGACGGCGGCATCCGTCGCGGCAGCCACGTCCTGAAGGCCCTAAGTGTCGGGGCCAAGGCGTGCTCGGGCGGCCGGCTGTACCTCTACGCGCTTGCCGCCGCGGGCCAGGCGGGGGTCGAGCGCATCCTCGGCAAGCTCCGCACCGAGATCGAGCGTGACATGAAGCTGATGGGCGTCCGCTCGGTCGGCGAGCTGAGCCGAGACAACCTGCGCTGGCGGTAGCGTCAGGCCCGCTCCGGCTACGGCTTTCGCGCGACAAAGCCTTTCTTCGCAGTCCCCGGCTTGCCTGCCGCCGCATCACCGCCACATGCCGGCGGCGACCATGCAAAGAAAGACGCGACCATGACCGACAGACTTTCCGGCAAGAAGGCGATCGTCACCGGCGGCTCGCGCGGCATCGGCGCCGGCATCGCCAGGCGGCTCGCCGCCGACGGCGCCGACGTCGTCATCACCTTCGCCGGCAATCACGCCGCCGCCGACGAGGTCGTCGCGGCGATTGCCGCTTCCGGCCGCACCGGCCACGCCATCCAGGCCGACGGCGGCGACCCCTTGGCGGTCCGCGCCGCGATCGACGAAGCGGCGGCGAAGCTCGGCGGGATCGACATCCTCGTCCACAATGCCGGCACCGCCGAGTTCGCCCCCGCCGGCGAGGCCACCGAGGAGAGCTACCGCAAGCAGTTCGGCCTCAACGTCGACGGCGTCTTCGTCGGCACGACGGCGGCGATCCCGCATCTCAGCGAAGGCGGCCGGATCATCGTCATCGGCAGCGTCAACGCCCACAACGTGCCGGTCGCCGGCGGCGCGATCTACGGCGCGACCAAGGCTGCGGTCACCGGCCTCGCCCGCGGCTGGGCGCGCGACCTCGGACCCCGCGGCATCACCGTCAACGTCATCCAGCCGGGGCCGATCGACACCGACCTCAACCCGGCGAGCGGCGATTTCGCCAAGCTGCTGACGCCGATGACCGCGCTCGGCCGCTACGGCACGACCGCCGAGGTCGGCGCGCTCGCCGCCTTCCTCGCCAGCGACGAAGCCGCCTACATCACCGGCGCGCTGATCGACATCGATGGCGGACTGACGATCTGAACGTGCCGCGCCGGGCGTCGGCGGGCAGCGTGCCGCCTTGCGGTCGTCCGACGTCCATTCCATAGAGCTTGGCGTCCAGCACCGCACCGGGAAGCCGCGCCATGAACATCCACGAGTACCAGGCTAAGGAGCTGCTCGCGAAGTTCGGCGTTGCCGTCCCGGCGGGCTATGCGGCGATGAGCGTCGACGAGACGGTCGCGGCGGCGGGCAGGCTCCCGGGTCCGCTCTACGTCGTCAAGGCGCAGATCCACGCCGGCGGGCGCGGCAAGGGCAAGTTCAAGGAACTCGGCCCCGATGCCAAGGGCGGCGTCCGGCTCGCGAAGACTGCCGACGAGGTCCGCGCCGCCGCGACCGACATGCTCGGCAACACGCTGGTCACGATCCAGACCGGCGAGCACGGCAAGCAGGTCCAGCGCCTTTACGTCACCGACGGCGTCGACATCGCCAAGGAGTTCTATCTCGCCCTCCTCGTCGACCGCGGCAGTTCGGAGATCGCGCTGGTCGCGTCGACCGAGGGCGGCATGGACATCGAGCATGTCGCCGAGCACACCCCTGAGCGCATCCATACCTTCATGGTCGACCCTGCCGCCGGCATCCAGCCGCACCACGGCCGCTCGGTTGCCTTCGCCCTCGGCCTGACCGGCGATCTCGCCAAGCAGTGCGAGAAGCTCGTCGGCCAACTCTATGCGATGTTCGTCGCGACCGACGCGGCGCAGGTCGAGATCAATCCGCTGGCGGTGACCGAGGACGGCAAGCTGCTCGTCCTCGACGCCAAGGTCGGTTTCGATAGTAACGCGATGTTCCGCCACCCCGACCTCGCCGAGCTGCGCGACCTGACCGAGGAGGATCCGGCTGAGGTCGAGGCGTCGAAGTACGACCTCAGCTACATCAAGCTCGACGGCACTATCGGCTGCATGGTCAACGGCGCCGGGCTCGCCATGGCGACGATGGACATCATCAAGCTGAACGGGGCCGAGCCGGCGAACTTTCTCGACGTCGGCGGCGGCGCAACCAAGGAGAAGGTGACCGCCGCCTTCAAGATCATCCTGTCCGATCCGGCGGTGAAGGGCATCCTCGTCAACATCTTCGGCGGCATCATGCGCTGCGACATCATCGCCGACGGGATCATCGCCGCGGCCAAGGTGGTCAACCTGTCGGTGCCGCTCGTCGTGCGGCTCGAGGGGACCAACGTCGAGCTGGGCAAAGACATCTTGGCCAAGTCGGGCTTGCCGATCGTCAGCGCCAACGACCTCGGCGACGCGGCAGCGAAGATCGTCGCCGAAGTGAAGCAGGCGGCGTGAACGCGGAAACAGCATTCGTAGCCACCGCCGAGGATGAGGCGCGGGCGCAGGCCTATTGGGGTCGCATTCAGCCGATCGGCGGCGATGCAAGCTACAAGGGCGATTTTGCCGCCTGGGCGTTCGATCAAGCTCGACGTCTACGGGCGCTCAAGTCGAACGACCTCGACATTGATAATCTGGCCGAGGAGATCGAGAGCTTGGGCAAGGGTGAAGTCAACAAGCTGGAAAGCTTCGTCAGGCTGATCCTGCTGCATATGCTTAAGTGGGACTATCAGTCGCGGCTCCGTGGGGCGAGCTGGGAAACGTCGGTGCGTAAGTCACGGCGACATCTTGCGCGTCATCTGAGAGAAAATCCTAGTCTGCAGCCGATCTTGGCCGAGGCAATTGCCGACGCCTATCAGGATGCGCGCGATGAGGCCGCCGAGGAAACCGGTTTTCCCGAGAAGTATTTTCCGGCGACCAATCCCTACTCCTTCGATGTGATGATGAACCGCGAACTCGCTCGCCAGGATCCGGAGCTCTGATGTCTATCCTCGTCAACGCCGCCACGCGCGTCATCTGCCAGGGCTTCACCGGCAAGCAGGGGACGTTCCATTCCGAGGCCGCGATCGCCTACGGTACCAAGATGGTCGGCGGGGTCGCGCCGGGGAAGGGCGGGCAGACCCATCTCGGGCTGCCCGTGTTCGACACCGTGCTTGCCGCGCGCGAGGCGACGCAGGCCGACGCGAGCGTCGTCTACGTGCCGCCGCCGGGCGCGGCTGACGCGATCCTCGAGGCGATCGACGCCGAGGTACCGCTGATCGTGTGCATCACCGAGGGCATCCCCGTCCTCGACATGGTCAAGGTTAAGCGCGCGCTGTCGGGGTCGAAGTCGCGGCTGATCGGGCCCAACTGCCCCGGGGTGATGACGCCGGGGGAGTGCAAGATCGGCATCATGCCCGGCAACATCTTCAGCAAGGGGTCGGTCGGCGTCGTGTCGCGGTCGGGGACATTGACCTACGAGGCGGTTCACCAGACGACCGCGGTCGGGCTCGGCCAGACGAGCGCGGTCGGCATCGGCGGCGATCCCGTCAACGGGACCAACTTCATCGACGTCCTCGAACTCTACCTCGCCGATCCGGCGACCGAGTCGATCATCATGATCGGCGAGATCGGCGGCGCAGCCGAGGAGGACGCCGCCGAGTTCATTCGCCTGAACAAGGTCAAGAAGCCGATGGTCGGCTTCATCGCCGGCCGTACCGCGCCGCCGGGGCGCCGGATGGGCCACGCCGGCGCGATCGTTGCCGGCGGCAAGGGCAAGGCCGAGGACAAGATCGAGGCGATGCGCGCCGCCGGCATTCGGGTGGCCGATTCGCCGTCGCAGCTGGGAACGACGCTGATCGAGGTGCTGAAGGGCTGAGGCCCGCAGTTGCCCAGGTGGCGCTATCCTGCACCAAATCGCCGGTCGGCAGCCACCAAGCGGTGACACCGCGGCACGGCGTCGCTACATCGCGAGTGGCGTAAAAGGACGGACCGATGGACGATGTGCTGCTGCCGACCGCCGCCGATGCCGCCGCGCCGTCGTGGGCGCGGCGCGACTGGCCGGCGCTCGCTGCCGATGACCTGACCCTTGCGCTCGACGCGGCCGGCATCGACTTGCCGGCGAAGCCCGCGGAGGCGAACGGCAAGGCCGTAGCCGACGCCGCAGTCGCGCCGGCACCCCCGCCGCACACCGCCGACGCCGCCGCGACCGAGCGTGCGGCCAACGACAGCATTTGCGCGATGATGCTGATCCGCACCTACCGCGTCCGCGGCCACCTTGCCGCCAACCTCGACCCGCTCGGCCTGACCAAGCGCGATCTTCCCGCCGACCTGACGCCTGAATACCACGGCTTCAAGGAGGCCGACCTCGACCGGCCGATCTTCCTCGGTGGCGCGCTGGGGATGCAAACCGGCACGATCCGCGAGCTGACGACGATCCTGCGCGCCAACTACTGCGGCAACGTCGGTGCCGAGTACATGCACATCAACGATGTCGAGGAGCGGCGTTTCATCCAGGAGCGGATCGAGGGACGCGACAAGGAGATCATCTTCACCGACCTCGGCAAGAAGGCGATCCTCAACAAGCTGATCGAGGCCGAACAGTTCGAGAAGTTCCTCGGCCGCAAATACGTCGGGACCAAGCGCTTCGGCCTCGACGGCGGCGAGGCGATGATCCCCGCGATGGAATCGATCATCAAGATCGGCGGCCAGAACGGGCTCAGGGAGATCGTCTTCGGCATGCCGCATCGCGGCCGGCTCAACATGCTCGGCAACGTCATGCAGAAGCCGTTCCGCGTCATCTTCCACGAATTCGGCGGCGGCAGCGCCAATCCCGACGACGTCGGCGGGTCAGGCGACGTCAAGTACCATCTCGGCACCTCGACCGACCGCGAGTTCGACGGCAACACCGTCCACCTGTCGCTGACGCCGAATCCGAGCCATCTCGAGGCGGTCGACCCGGTCGTCCTCGGCAAGGTCCGCGCCATCCAGACGGTCCGTGGCGATGACGAGCATGGGCAGGTGATGCCGGTGCTGATGCACGGCGACGCGGCGTTCGCCGGGCAGGGCATCGTCGCCGAATGCTTCGGCTTCTCCGGCCTGACCGGGTATAACACCGGCGGCTGCCTCCACTTCGTCGTCAACAACCAGATCGGCTTCACCACCTCACCGCAGTTCGCGCGGTCGTCGCCGTATCCGTCGGACGTCGCCAAGATCGTCCAGGCGCCGATCTTCCACGTCAACGGCGACGATCCCGAGGCGGTCGTCTTCGCGACCAAGGTCGCGACCGAGTTCCGCCAGGCGTTCAAGCGCGACGTCGTCATCGACATGTGGTGCTATCGCCGCTTCGGCCACAACGAGTCCGACGAGCCGAGCTTCACCCAGCCGCTGATGTACGCGGCGATCGGGAAGCACCCGCCGGTCAGCGAGCTCTACGCGCAGCGGCTGATCGGCGAAGGCGTCGTCGACGACGCGTGGGTCGCCGACAACGTCCGCCAGTTCACCGACCGCCTCGAAGGCGACTTCGCCGCCGCGACCGGCTACAAGGCGAACAAGGCCGAATGGTTCGAAGGCCGCTGGGCCGGGCTGACCCAGCCGAAGGATGACGTCAACGCCCGCCGCGCCGCCGAGACCGGCGTCGCGACCGACGAACTCCACCGGATCGGCGCGGCGCTGGTCACGGTGCCGCCGGACTTCACGATTCACAAGACGCTCGCGCGCGGCTTGGATGCCAAGAAAGCGGCGCTCGACGCCGGCGAAGGGATCGACTGGGCGACCGCCGAGGCCTTGGCGTTCGGTACGCTGCTCGACGACGGCTACGGCGTCCGCCTGTCGGGGCAGGACTCGGGCCGCGGCACCTTCAGCCAGCGTCATTCGGTCTGGGTCGACCAGACCGATGGCAGCAAGTACGTCCCCCTAAAGTCGGTCGATCCCAAGTTCGAGGTGCTCGACAGTCCGCTGAGCGAATTCGGCGTTCTCGGCTTCGAATACGGCTACTCGCTCGCCGACCCCAAGACGCTGGTCCTGTGGGAGGGCCAGTTCGGCGACTTCGTCAACGGCGCGCAGGTGATGATCGACCAGTTCATCGCCGCCGGCGAGGCGAAGTGGCTACGCGCGACCGGTCTCGTCATGCTGTTGCCGCACGGCTTCGAGGGGCAGGGGCCCGAGCACAGTTCGGCGCGGCTTGAACGCTTCCTCCAGCTCTGTGCCGAAGACAATATGCAGGTGGCGAACTGCACGACGCCGGCGAACTACTTCCACCTGCTGCGCCGCCAGATGCTGCGCGATTTCCGCAAGCCGCTGGTGGTGATGACGCCGAAGTCGCTGCTCCGCGCCAAGCGCGCGGTATCGAGCCTCGCCGACATGGGACCCGGGTCGAGTTTCCACCGCTGCCTCGACGACCTTGACGCGGTGCCCGACGATCAGGTCCGCCGGCTGATCCTGTGTTCGGGCAAGGTCTATTACGACCTCGTCGAGGCGCGCGAGAAATCGGGGCGCGACGACCTCTACATCCTGCGCGTCGAGCAGCTCTATCCGTTCCCGGCTGACGTCATCGGCGACTATGCGGCGCGCTTCGTCAATCTCGACACGGTCGTCTGGTGCCAGGAGGAGCCGCGCAACGCCGGCCCATGGCACTTCGCCGCGCGGCCGATCGAGGATGCTGTCGGCCGGCGCGCGATCTACGCCGGCCGCGCGTCGGCGGCGGCGACCGCGACGGGGCTCGCCAAGCGCCACGCGGCGGAACAGGCTAAGCTGATCGCCGAGGCGCTCGGCGAGCCGCCGGCAGCGGTGCGGGCGGCAATCCGGAGCGGATTCAAGTCACAGCAAGTAGCGGAAGCAGCGGAATAATGGCCACCGACGTCACCATCCCCGCGCTCGGCGAATCGATCACCGAGGCGACCGTCGGCGAATGGCTGAAGGCTCCTGGCGACGCCGTCGCAGCGGACGAGCCGATCGTCAGCCTCGAGACCGACAAGGTCGCGGTCGAGGTGCCGTCGCCGGTCGCCGGCACGATGGGGGAGCAGCTGGCGAAGGTCGGCGAGACGGTCAATGTCGGCGCGCTGATCGCGCGGATCGACGCCGGCGTGGGGGCCCCGGCGAAGGCCGCCGCGCCGACGCCGGCCGTGGTCGAGGAGCCGAAGGCGGACGCTGCGGCGAAGGCCGAACCGGCACAGGCGAAGGCGGCTCCCCTCCCGCTTGCGGGAGGGGAGAAGACGAGCCGATGGCCCCCGCGGTGCGCCGGCTGGTCGGCGACTACAACCTCGATCCAGCGTCGATCACCGGAACCGGTCTCGACGGCCGGCTGACTAAGGGCGACGTCCTCGCCGCGATCGAGGCGGGCACGGCGAAGACGCGTCCTCCCCTCCCGCCTGCGGGAGGGGCCGGGGGTGGGCAGTCGGCCGCCGACGCCAAGCCAGCCGCCGCGCCCGGCTCCCCACCCCCGCCCCCTCCCGCAAGCGGGACGGGAGGAGGTTCGAGAAACGAAGAGCGCGTCCGCATGACCCGCCTCCGCCAGACGATCGCCCGGCGGCTCAAGGAGGCGCAGAACACCGCCGCGATGCTGACGACGTTCAACGACGTCGACATGACCGCGGTGATGGCGGCGCGGACGCGGTACAAGGACCTGTTCGAGAAGAAGCACGGCGTCCGTCTCGGCTTCATGTCGTTCTTCGCCAAGGCGGTGGTCCTCGCGCTGCGCGACGTGCCGGCGGTCAATGCGGCGATCGACGGCGACGAGATCGTCTTTCGCGACTATGCCGATCTCGGCATCGCCGTATCGTCGCCGGGCGGGCTGGTCGTGCCGGTGCTGAAGGATGCCGACAAGCTGAGCTTCGCGGGCATCGAGAAGGCGATCGGCGACTTCGGCCGCCGCGCCCGCGACGGCAAGCTGACGACCGCCGACATGCAGGGCGGCACGTTCACCATCACCAACGGCGGCGTCTTCGGCAGCCTGATGTCGACGCCGATCCTCAACCCGCCGCAGTCGGGCGTGCTCGGGATACACCGCATCGAGGACCGGCCGGTGGTCCGCGACGGGCAGGTCGTCGTCCGGCCGATGATGTACCTCGCGCTCAGCTACGACCACCGCCTCGTCGACGGCCGCGAGGCGGTGACGTTCCTCGTCGCGGTCAAGGAGGCGATCGAGGACCCGGCGCGGCTACTGATAGATTTGTAATCGTTGCAACGTCATGGTAGAAGACTGGACTACAGTTCTACCGCGAGGGTCAGGTGCAACTCAACATTAAGGATCGTGAGACGCACGAGTTGGTGACGCGCCTCGCCGAGGCGACCGGCCAGAGCCGTAGTCGAGCGGTCAAGGATGCGGTGCGGGCGCGGCTTGCCGAGGTCGAGGTTGCACGCGAGGCGGAGATTGCTGCGCGCATCGCGCGCGGGCGCGACCTCGCCGCCCAAATGCGGGCAAAGATGCCGAAGCCACTGCCGACCCAGAAGGAACTCGACGACTGGATGTATGACGAGGACGGGCTGCCACGTTGATCGTCGACAGCTCCGCGATTATTGCGGTTATTCTACGCGAGCCTGACGAGCCACGCTTTATAATGGCGTTGGCACGGTCGCAAAATAGCAAGATGTCCGCTGCCGCTTATCTAGAGGTCGCTCTGAAGATCGACCGTAAGCATCCCAACGGTCCCGATCCCTTGCTCGATGTCATCCTGGCCGAGTTCGGCGTAGCGCTTGAGCCGCTTACCGTCGAGCAGGGTCGGCTCGCGCGCGATGCATTCAACCGCTACGGCCGCGGTCACAAAGCTAAGCTCAACTTCGGCGACTGCCTAACCTACGCGCTGGCCAAGGCGACGGGCGAGCCGCTGTTGTTCAAGGGCGACGACTTCATACATACCGATCTGCCGCGCGCGATGCCCGGCGCATAAGGCGTGGGCATAATGGCTGACGACTTCGACGTAGTTGTAATCGGTGCCGGACCCGGCGGCTACGTCGCCGCGATCCGTGCGGCGCAGCTCGGTCTACGCACGGCGTGCGTCGAGAAGCGCGACCGGCTCGGCGGCACGTGCCTCAACGTCGGTTGCATCCCGTCGAAGGCGCTGCTCCACGCGTCGGAATATTACGAGGAGGCGAAGCACGGCGATCTCGCCAAGTTCGGCATCACCTTCGGCTCGGTCGACCTCGACCTCGGCGCGATGCTCGCCGAGAAGGACAAGGCGGTTCGCGAGCTGACCGACGGCGTCGCCTTCCTGTTCAAGAAGAACAAGGTCGAATGGATCAAGGGTGAAGGCGCATTCGTCGACGCGCACACGCTCAAGGTCGGCGAGCGGACCGTCACCGCGAAGAACTACGTCATCGCGACGGGGTCCGAGGTCGCGCTGATCCCCGGGATCGAGCCCGACGGCGAGGTACTCGTCACCTCGACCGAGGCGCTAAACCTGCCCAAGGTCCCCGGCCACCTCGTCGTCATCGGTGGCGGCTACATCGGGCTCGAGCTCGGCTCGGTGTGGCGGCGGCTGGGCGCGCGGGTCACCGTCGTCGAGTTCATGGACCGTGTCGTCCCTGCACTCGACGGCGAGGTCGGCGCCGCCTTCGCCAAGCTGATGCAGAAGCAGGGCATCGTCCTCAAGACCGCGACCAAGGTCATCGAGGCGCGCCGCGAGGGCGATGGTGCGGTCGTCGTCGTCGAGCCGGCGAACGGCGGCGAGCGCGAAGAGATCGCCGCCGACGTCGTCCTGCTGTCGATCGGGCGCAAGCCGAACACGGCGGGGCTGAACATCGAGGCGACCGGGCTCAAGCTCGACGAGCGTGGCCGGGTGCCGATCGGCGACGACTTCGCGACGCCGGTCGCCGGAATCTGGGCGATCGGCGACGTCGTCACCGGGCCGATGCTCGCGCACAAGGCGGAGGACGAGGGCATCGCCGTCGCCGAAAACATCGCCGGGCTGTCGGGGCTGGTCAACCACGCGGTCATCCCGTCGGTCGTCTACACCCACCCCGAGGTCGGGGCGGTCGGCAAGACCGAGGAGGAGCTGAAGGCGGCGAATGTCGACTACAAAGTCGGCAAGTTCCCGTTCAGCGCCAATAGCCGGGCCAAGGCGAACCGCGACACCGACGGTTTCGTCAAGGTGCTCGCCGACGCCGCGACCGACCGTGTTCTCGGCGTCCACATCATCGGCTCGGAAGCCGGGACGATGATCGCCGAGGCGGCGCTGGCGATGGAGTTCGGCGCGTCGAGCGAGGACATCGCCTACACCTGCCACGCCCATCCGACCCATACCGAGGCGCTCAAGGAGGCGGCGATGGCGGTCCAGGGCAAGCCGATCCACATGTAGGCTGCGGGCCGGCCGTACTCGGCGGTCCCGGGACGGCGGCGTGCGGCCGCGAAAATCCGCTGTCCTACACGCCCTCGCGGCGTCAGACTCACGGCATGACGCCGACTCTCGCCTCGTGCCGCCGCCACCTGCCCCGGTGCAGCGGCGCGGGGGGTGCGCTGCCTCCCGACGTGGCGTCGCTTTCATCAACTTTGGAATTTTGTTGCGCGCGACTCGGAGGTGGCCGAGCGTGGTTGCGGGGCTGATCGCCACCGCGCCGGTGCTCGCCGGGCTTGATTATGCCGGGGTCGCCGTGTTCGCCGCGACCGGTGCGCTGGCGGCGGCACGAGCGAAACGGACGATCGTCACCTTCGTCTTCTTCGCGTGCGTCACCGGGGTCGGCGGCGGGACGCTCCGCGACCTGCTGATCGGCGCGCCGGTGTTCTGGGTTCATCGCGGCGACTATCTTGGCATCTGCATCTGCGCGGCGGCGCTGGTCTGGCTGCTCGAGGCCGACCGCTGGCGGTTGCGGACGTTGCTGTGGCTCGATGCGGTCGGGCTGGCGGCGTACGCGGTGATGGGGGCGGCGAAGGCGGCGGCGTATGGTGTTCCGGCCGTCGCGCAGGTGGCGATGGGGGTGCTGACGGCGAGCTTCGGCGGCATCGTCCGCGATCTCCTCGCCGACGAGCCGTCGATCCTTCTCCGCCGGGAGATCTACGTTTCGGCGGCGGCGCTGGGGGCGGGCGTGTACGTCATCGCGATGGGACTGGGTGCGGCACTGCCGGTCGCGGCGGGGGCGGGGGTGATCGCGGGGTTCGGCCTTCGTGCGGCGGCGCTGGGGTTCGACCTCGTCCTGCCGGGGTATCGGGAGTGAGGACCCGTCGCGGCAAAGCCGCGTCGTCGGTCGGCGCGCGGCGGAGATTGCCGCGGCCGCCGGCCGGCCTCCCGCGAGTCGGACCGCTGCTGTGCGCGCTTGCGGCGTGCTCGCTACGGTCCGCCGGGCTTGGCTCAGCGCTGCGCCTGGACCAGCTTGCCTTCCGCCTTCAGGACGCTCGCGCCGTATGGCGTCTGCGCGGCATAATAGGCCGATACCGCCCCGATCTCGCGGTCGGTCAGGTTCTTCGCCACCGCGGCCATCGGGTTGTAGTTCAGCGAATTGCCGCGGCCGCCGGCGCGGAACAGCTTCATCTGGTTGACCAGATAGTCTTCGTTCTGGCCATTGAGCCGCGGATAGGCGCGGACGTCGGTGTCGGCGAGCGCGTGGCAACCGGCGCATGCGCCGATATGGCGAGCCTCGAGGCCTTTGAGCGCGATCTGGGCGCCATAAGCGACATCGGCCGCGGGAACGGCGAAGGTCGCCGCGGCGAGCGACTTGGCCTTGGGCTGGGCGGCGAAATAAGCGGCGGCACCATCGATCTGGGCGGGCGACAACTGGTCGGCAATGGTCTGCATGTACGCACTCTGGCGCTTACCGCTCGCGAACGCGGTCAGGCTCGCACGGATGTATGTCGGGCTGAGGATCGCGAGGTTGGGAAAGGCCCCGACCGCGCGCCCGGTCCCGGCGGCCCCATGGCAACGCGCGCACGTCGTGAGTACATCGCCGGTCTGGCCCCATTCGCCCGGACCCGCCGCCGGCCAGTCGTAGTGGTTGACGTTGCCCTGGGGAACGTCCGAATTGAAGCTGACGTAGCGGCGTAGCGCCGGTGAGCTGCCGAAGTCGATCCGCGGCAGGTTGACAGGACCGCTGCCGGTCTCGCCGAAGGCGACACGGCGGTAGACGTCGTACCTGAGCTTCGGCAACGTCTTGACAAAACCGACCATCGACCAGATCTCATCGTCGCGGACTTGCGTCGGCCAGCCGGGCATCGCGCTGTATTTGACGCCGTGTTTGAGGATCCAGAAGATCGCCTTGTCGTCGTCCTGCACGATCTGTGCCGGTAGATAAGGTGGGCGGGGGGTCATCGCGAGCTGGATCGGGTTTTGCCCCAACCCCGGCGTTCCATGGCAGTTGGCGCAGACGTTGGCGTAGTGCGCCGCACCGAGCGCGATGCGATTAGGGCTATCCAGATCGGCGGGCGGCTTCAGGTCGCCCGAATGAAAGGCGACCGACCGCTTGAACACGTAATGGAGAAAATCGGCCCACGTCTGTGGATGCGGCGTCGTCGCGGCGAGATTGAAGACGCCGCTGACGACGATGGCGGCGGCGACGACCAAGCCGGCCAGTGCGGCGAAGACCAGCGGGCCGAGCCACTGGATGAGGCGCCGGGGAAAAATGTCGCGCAACATGGCCGGGAACCTTTCTCGCGCCGGAACGATTGGCCCGACAACCCGCGCTCGGCGGCACGGTTCCGGCGCGCGGCGACATGCGGCGTCGCGTCCGGGGGGATCGCCCGGCCGGCGGTCGGGACTAGCGCGGCATCATGGTCGGATCGATTGTCGGCCGGGCGATGTTGAGGCGGCGCATCTTCTCGACCAGCGTCGTCCGCCGCAACCCGAGCAGGCGCGCCGATTCGGCGACGCCGAAGGCGGTCTTGCCGAGCGCGTCGCGGATGTATTCCTTCTCGAAATCGCTCAACAGCGCCTTGAGGTCGACGACCTCGTCGGCGGCGACGAAGGGCGGGGGGCGGCGGCGGTTGGGCATCGGCAGCGGCGCCGGCGAGCTGGCGAGCCAGCGGTCGACGCCGCGGCGTTCGCCGTGGAGAAGGAGGGCGCTGCGTGCATCGTCGATCTCGATGCCGGGCAGCACCGCGGCGCAGCGGGCGACGAAGTTGCGCAGTTCGCGGACGTTGCCGTGCCACGGCTGACGGACGAGGTAGGTCACGGCATCGGCGGTGTACACGGGACGGGGGCCGCGTTCCGCCTCTAGGTCGGCGAAGTGGTCCAGCAGCGCCGGGATGTCGTCGCGGCGGTCGGCGAGCGGCGGCAGGTCGATCTCGACGACGGCGAGCCGGTAGAACAGGTCGGCACGGAACCGGCCGGTGCCGATCGCCGCGTCGAGGTCGAGGTTGGTCGCGGCGACGACGCGGACGTCGACGGGTAGCGGGGTCGCGCCGCCGACCCGCTCGACCGATCGCGTTTCAAGGATTCGCAGGAGCTTGACCTGGAAGTCGGCGGGCATGTCGCCGAGTTCGTCGAGGAACAGCGTCCCGCCGTCGGCGAGCTCGAAGCGGCCGCGACGGGTATGCGACGCACCGGTGAACGCCCCGGCCTCGTGGCCGAAGATCTCGCTTTCGAGCAGGTCGCGCGGCACGGCGGCACAGTTCATCGCGACGAACGGCCGCGCCGCCCGCCCGCCGCGCTGGTGGAGGCGCTGGGCGACGACCTCCTTGCCGCTGCCCGATGGGCCGGTGATCAGGACCGACGCGTCGGAGTCGGCGAGGCGGTCGATCATGTCGCGCGCGGCGACGATGGCGGCGCTGGACCCGATCAGCGCGGCGGGGCGCTGCGACGCAGGGACGCTACCGACGATTGGCATGGCGATGGCCCCCGACCAGCGATGCAGTTGGTTCCGCAACGACTTATCTTTGGGGAGCAGCTTCACTCGCGACAGTGCGACTGTGTCCGAAACGGTTGCTAACGATGATGAGTCTAGCAATATAGATGAAGAGTCAGTGCCTCAAATACAAACTGTTAACAGATCGGAACAAGCTATTACTTCGAGCCAATCATCGCTGCAGGCGGCCGTTACAGCAGGTTGGGTCGATCGTCATCGGGCGGCGGTGGCTGCGGCGGGCACGGCCGCGACGTATCACGACGACGGCGATCACCTCGCCGCTGCCCTTGCCGCGGACTGGGGCGTCGACCTCGTCATCGTCGACCTCGCGCTGGTTACGCCACAGCTGGCGCGGCGTCTCGGCCGCGACGGGCCGCGCGTCCTCGCCTTCGGCGATCCCGCCAACGCCGGCACCGCCTTTGCCGCGAACCTCGCCGACTTCCTGCCCGACGAGCCGAGCGACGCCGAGCTGGTCGCGGCGATCCACGCCGCGCTGATCCCCGAGCCCGCCTTCGGCGTCGCCGAATTGTCGGATCGCTCGGTCGCCCGGCTCGGGGCCCTCGGCACCCAGGCGGCGCGGATCGCCGAGGCGCTCGC
>CAHJWT010000008.1 GCA_903643075.1 Sphingomonadaceae bacterium
TGTCGGCGCTGGCCAACCTCGGCTTCCGCCCGCTCGACGCCAGCCGAGCGGTCGCCGAAGCGGTCGCGGAGGTCGGCGACGGCGTCCCCGTCGGCGACCTCGTCCGCGTCGCGCTGCGCAAGAGCGCGCGGTAACGACAAGTCCAGCCGCAATTGTCATCCCGGCGCAGGCCGGGACCCATGATGTCGAACCTCCAAGGTCATGGGTCCGGCCTGCGCCGGGATGACACCAGCCGACCCGACATCATCGTGCCGTGCCGCGTCAGGGATCGACCGGCACGCCGGGGAGCACCTTCGACGCGCGGATGGTGAGCGAGGTGCGGACGTGCTCGACGTTCGGCGCGGCGGTCAGCTCGCGCGTCAGAAAGCCCTGGAACTCCTGCAGGTCGTGCGCGACGATCTTGAGGAGGAAGTCGATCTCGCCGTTGAGCATGTAGCACTCGCGCACCTGCGGCAGCGTCTCGACGTGCCGCTCGAACGCGCGCAGGTCGTCCTCGGCCTGGCTCTTCAGGCTGACCATGGCGAACACGGTGATGCCGTAGCCCATCGCGTTCGGGTCGAGATCGGCGTGATAGCCGCGGATGACGCCGGCCTCCTCGAGCGCGCGGACGCGGCGCAGGCACGGCGGCGCGGTCAGCCCGGCGCGTTCGGCGAGGTCGACGTTGGTGATCCGGCCCTCGGCCTGCAGTTGCGCGACGATCACCCGGTCGATCAGATCGAGGTGGAGGCGCGATCGGTGCACGGCGCAATCAATGCAACGAAAGATGATGATTTACTATTGGAATATGTCGCGGCTGGGCAATTAGTTGCGCGTGGCGGCCGATCGCCTAGATTGTCGGCATGATCCCCATCCACACCAAGGTTCTCGTCCTCGGCTCGGGCCCGGCCGGCTATACCGCCGCGATCTACGCCGCGCGCGCGGCACTGTCGCCGGTCCTGATCGAGGGGCTCCAGCCCGGCGGCCAGCTGACGATCACCACCGACGTCGAGAACTGGCCCGGCGACGTCAGCGTCCTCGGTCCCGACCTGATGGTCCGAATGGCCGAACAGGCTCGCCACGTCGGGGTTGAGATCGTCGGCGATATCGTGTCGACGGTCGACCTGTCGCGCCGGCCGTTCGCGGTGACGCTCGACTCGAGCACGCGCTACCTCGCCGACAGCCTCGTCATCGCCACTGGCGCGCAGGCGCGCTGGCTCGGCCTCGACTCCGAGACGCGCTACCGCGGCTTCGGCGTGTCGGCGTGCGCGACGTGCGACGGCTTCTTCTTTCGCGGCAGAACCGTCGCCGTCGTCGGCGGCGGCAACACCGCCGTCGAGGAGGCGCTGTTCCTGACCAACTTCGCCGCCAAGGTCTACCTGATCCACCGCCGCGACCGCCTCCGGGCCGATCGGACCAACCAGGCGCGGCTGTTCGCCAACCCCAAGATCGAGATGATCTGGAACACCGAGGTCGGCGCGGTCGAGGGGACCGATGTCCCGCTCGGGGTGACCGGGCTCGATCTGATCGACACGGTGACGGGGAAGATCGGCAGCCTCGCGGTCGACGGCCTGTTCGTCGCGATCGGCCACGTGCCCGCGACGGCGCTGTTCGCCGGCCAGGTGGCGATGGACGACGAGGGTTACATCGTCACCGCGCCGGACTCGACCGCAACCTCGGTTCCGGGCGTGTTCGCCGCCGGCGACGTCAAGGACAAGGTCTTCCGCCAGGCGGTAACGGCGGCGGGGACGGGGTGCATGGCAGCGCTCGAGGCCGAGCGCTTCCTCGCCCACGCCAATGAATCCGGGGGCCTTGCCGAACCCGCCGACGACCGCCGCCACGCCGTCGCCTGATGGCGCCCGCGCATTTGCGGCGCGGGCCGACGCGATGCGCCGCAGCGCGCTTGCGGCGAGGGCCGGCGATCGGCTACGTCGCCCGGACGCCGGGGCCTGTAGCTCAATGGTAGAGCCGGCCGCTCATAACGGCTTGGTTGGGGGTTCGAATCCCTCCGGGCCCACCGGCGATCTCGCCGCCCTCATCGTGCCCGCCGCGGTTCCGGCGAAAGGGCATCCGTGGCGGCATGTCGCCGCGACCGGGGCCGGGGTGATCGTCGCCGTCCTTGCGGTCGTCGGCCTGCGGCGGATGGCGCACGGGGCGACCTTCGCCGATGTCGCCGCCGCCGCTGCCGGCGTCGCGCCGGCGACGATGGCAGGCGCGGCGGGGCTGGTCGCGCTCAGCTACCTGATCCTGACCGGGTACGACTGGCTCGCGCTCGGCCATCTCGGCTACCGGCTGCCGTTCCGCGAGGTCGCGACGGCGTCGTTCACCAGCTTCACGATGAGCCATACCCTCGGGCTGACCGCGCTGACGGGCGGTTCGGTCCGCTTTCGCCTCTATACCCGCGCCGGGGTGCGCCCGCGCGACGTGATCCTGATCGTCGCGCTGTGCGGCTGGACCTTCTGGCTGGGCATCGTCGTCGCCGCCGGGCTCGGCCTGGCGATCGCGCCGGGCATGAACCTCGCTGTCCCCGGCCTGCCGTCGGCGCTCGATCGCGGCGCCGGCCTCGCCCTTCTCGCCGGGGCGGCCGCCTATCTGCTGACCGCGAGCCTGTACCGGCGCGAGCTCCACCTGTTCGGCCTGCGGATGACGCTGCCGGGATTGCGGCTGACGCTCGCCCAGCTCGCCGTCGGTGGGCTCGACCTGCTGGCCGCCGCGGCGGCGCTCTACGTGCTGTTGCCGGCGGCGGGGCTGCCGCCGTTCGCCGTCGTCGTCGTGGTCTATGCCGTCGCGATGATCGGCGGCGCGCTCAGCCATGCTCCCGGTGGCCTCGGCGTGTTCGAGACGATCGTCGTCGTCCTGCTGCCGACCGTCGCCCACGGCGGCGTTCTTGCCGCGCTGGCATTGTTCCGGCTGCTCTACACCGCGCTGCCGTTCCTGCTCGGCCTCGCCCTCCTCGCATGGACCGAGATCGGGGCGCTCAGGCTACGGCGGGGGCTTGCAATCGCGCCGCCGCGACGCGACAATCATGGTCCCTGCAGCATAAACGAAAGGAGGTGATCCAGTGTCTCATTGTCTCGCGTCGCGGACCGGTTCGGCGGCTGGAGTCACTGTGGTGGCTTCCATCTGATCCTTGCCGTCATCGCACCGGCAATGTGGGCCGTCCGGAGCGATCTGGACGGCCCTTTGCTTTGAACGGCCAGTCGATGACCGCGCCGGCGTAAAGCGCCCACCAGACGATTACGGGCTGGAGAGGCAAGCGCACGAGGTGGTAGGCGAGCGGCAGCCGCGCTCCGCCGATCGGAATGTCGTCGATCGCCTGATGAACATTCGCTGGGAAGACGCATACCGCGTAGAGAGCGAGCATCACGCCGGCCCACCAGCGGAATCGCGTCGTCATCAGCCCGATCGCACCGGCGACTTCGCACGCGCCGGTCACCGCGATGACCACTTCGGGCCGCGGCACCCACGCCGGCGTGATCGCGACGAAGCCGCCGGGCGACCGCAGGTGGAGGCCGCCTGCGGTCACGTAGGCGGCCGCTAGGAGACAGCGCGCGATCCACCGCGACGGCCGGGCGGTCGCCGGCACGGAACTATGCCTTGGCGACTTCCGCCGTCTTGCGCGGAGCGCGCGGCTTCTTGGTCGGGGCGGCGACCGGTGCCGCGGCGGGGGCGGGCTCGGCGGCTGCGGCCGGACGCTTGTTGCCCAGCCCGATGCGGATCGCCAGGCTGCGACGGCGCTCGGCGTAGCTCGGTGCGACCATCGGATAGTCGGCGGGCAGGTTCCACTTGGCGCGGTAGGCGTCGGGGGTCAGTCCATAACTCGTCATCAGGTGCCGCTTGAGCATCTTGAGTTTCTTGCCGTCCTCCAGGCAGACGATATAGTCGGGCTTGACCGACGAGCGCACCGACACCGCCGGCTCCTGCTGCACTTTTTCGGGTGCCGTCGTGGTTCCCAGACCCGACAAGGCGGCATAGACGTTGCTGATCAGTCCAGGAAGATCCGATACCGCAACCGAATTGTTCGACACATGCGAACTGACGATGTCGGCGGTCAGCGACAGCAGTTCGGTGTTGTCGTGTGCTTCGTTCATTTTCATCCCTTCTTGCCAACAATCAGGCGGGCGCCTGTTCGTTAATGATCTTAATTGGCGACGTTTATTGGCCGGTCCGCACAATGTCCACGTAAATCTTCACACGGTTCCCCAGATGCGCCCGCTCCGATCAATCGGCCATGCGGCGGCAAGCATTGCGCCGGGGACGAAGTCTGTTATGTCAGCACGTCGACTGCTGATGCGGCCGACGGACCCGGGGAGTGGCGCAGCCTGGTAGCGCATCTGCTTTGGGAGCAGAGGGTCGCAGGTTCGAATCCTGTCTCCCCGACCAAATTTCCAGTCATGGTTCTTGCTAGCGTAGAGTGCCGACCGGCTGATCGCCGAAATTGAAGAGATCATTGACCGGACACTGGGGCCGGAGATTTAGGTCAGGGTCGTTGCCACTGCCGGTCTGTGGCCGGTCTTGGTCGATGCGCCACAGCTTGAGAATGCGCTCCTCAATCTGTGCATCAACGAGCAGAGCTCTCGACGACGCCAGGCATCTGCACATCGGTAAACGCGCCGACGATCGGCGTCGTGCCGTCAAGTACCGCGAGGGCATATTCGCCATTCCCGGCCTCGATAATTTCGTAGCCCGCATCGTCAAAAATATCGACCGCTACCACCCGCAGTAGCAACTCGTCCTCGACGACAAGTATTGTAAACTTTGGACTATTGTCGGCCGCGGCTGATGTCTGGCCACGCCAACGCCGAGAAGGGTGCCGTCAGGCGGGAGCAATAAGTGTTAAAACGAGCCCGGACGGTAGATGTTGCAGATCGACCTCTCCCCGAAATTCGCTCGCGAGATTGCGAGTAATGATCCGCGTGCCGAAGCCGGTGCGAAGTGGTGGCTCGACCGGCGGGCCATCAGTCTCTCGCCAAGTCCAATGCAGGACGGCGTCATCAACTTCCCACTCGATGGTGATACGACCGACGTCGTTCGCGTAGGCCCCATATTTGGCCGCGTTGGTCGCCAGTTCGTGGATGGCAAGCGAAAGGGCGAGGGTACGTCTCGCATTTAGTTCGTACGAAGGTCCGGTGATCGAGCAGCGGTCGGCAGGACAATGCGGCGAAACCGCCCTTGTGACCACCTCCCTGAGCGAACCGGAGGCTGTGGATCTCTCGACAAGGAGGCCCTGTGCCTCGCCGAGCGCGGCCAAGCGCGCGCCGAAACTGTCGAGCCGGTCGGGGTCGATTCCGCGCAGCGACTGGTTCGCGATCGCTCCGACCACGGAAAGTATATTCTTGACGCGGTGGACGAGTTCGTCGCTCAGAAGCTGCCGTTGGACCTCCAGCTCGCGCGCGATGGTGATGTCGCGCGACATCGACATGATGTAAGCTGGCCACCGGCCGTCGCCGGCGATCGCCTTCACGGTGACGTCCCACCACTTGGGAGTCCCCTTCATAGTATTCGCCTGACCGACGAAGTGGCCGATCAGCCCTGCCTTGGCCCGCGCCAGCGCTTCGGTCGCCGCCGCGTTTTGTTCGCCTTCCCAGAATGACGGCCAATAGCAGCCGCGGATGTCTTCGAAGTCGTCGACCTCCATGACGGCCTGGCCGCCCGTGTTCATGAACACAAGCTCACCGTCAAAGGTCAAGACTTTGATGCAGTCTCGACTCGTGGCGAGCACGCTCTCCAGGAAAGCGACCGAATGGACTTTGGTTGGCTCGGGCACGGCGCGGTTCCGTGGCATGCTCTCGCCAGGCATGGTGATCCTCGTCGGCTGTCGGCGCAGCTGTATATTCGGCTGTCGGCGCAGCTATATATGAAGAGCGGCTCGGAATGCACCGTCCATCGCGTCTCGGGGTCCGTCGGTTTCCATGTCACACTCTGAGCTAAGCAACCGGCTTAGCGGGCGGGCTCGAACATCCGAGCCCGCCCTTCGGCCTTATCAGTTGGCCAGGGAAGCAACTCCGCGGCGGCGGCGTGCGGTGGCACCGACCAGGCCGAATCCAGCGACCAGCATCGCCCACGCAGCGGGCTCGGGGACGGCGGCGTTGGCATTGCCGTCGCCCGCCGCCGTACCGGCGATGCTGTCGATTTCGAAAGCAACGCCGGTTGAGGTGAAGCGCAGTCCGGTGATGACCTCGCCGGCATCGGCGGTAAAGGTCACCCGTTCGTTGCTCGAGCTGCCCGTCTGATCGCCATTGGCCGGCGGAAATAGCGCCCCGCCAAAGGAACCGAGCGTCGCGCCGCCGGCACCGAGCACGTCGACGCTGTTGTAGGCGTCGATCGACCCCCAGTAGAAGCTGATCTTTGACAGGTCGAACGCCGTGCTCAGTGTCGCGCTGTTCGGGCTGAGGGCCGACGACACGTACAGGTATTGCGTCGTATCCTGCGCCGGAGCAGCGGCTTCGCCGGTCGTTCCCGTTCGGTAGCCGTAGCCACCAGTCAGTGTGTAGCCCGGCGGAAGCGTCGTCGAGTCGAAATCGACGAGCAGCGTCTGGTCGGCGCTGAAGCCGGGATCGGGAGCACCGGCAGCGACGGTGTAGGTGACCGCGTGGCTGGCGCTCGCCGCGGCGAGAAGTACGAGGGCGGCTGACTTGGTAAACATGGATCTAACCTTTACTAACAGGGATTGCCCCCTTCGCCACGAGCGCATGATTTCTATGACAGATTTCAATACGTTACGCGTGATAGTCAGTGCAAACAGCGTGCCAGATTATTAAAGCCCATTTTCTGAAAGGCTTAGGTCTAAGTTACGGTGGCGAAATGTAAAGTAATCCGACAGTTTTCACGATGATCCATGATGCGCTGACTAATCTATATCAACTAATAGCAACCCAGATGAAGTAGCGATATTTGTTTCGGTGCAATATCATTCTAGTTATTATTAGGTGGATATTCTTATCCTCACGCGGGATTTATTTCATTGCGCTAACCGGTTCGTTAATAGCTGCACATTAGAGAGAGGGTGTCTTCGTGCTGGGGAAGGCCCGGAGCAGGTGGAGGGATCGATGACTGGAAGGCCGACCGGCGCGGCATGGGCGCGGCGCATGATCTTTCGTGCTCGGTGCCTCACGGCAATGATGGTGCTGGTGATGCCCGCCGCCGCGACCGCGTTCCCCACGCAATCGTGGAACGGCTATCGCTGGGGACGTGCTGGATTGCTGACGGTTGTCGTCGGCGACGACTATGATCCAAGCTGGTCGACATATGTCGCCGCCGCGATGCGGCAATGGAACGTCGCCGTGAACCTTGACTTCAAGTCGGTGGATGGCCTGTCGTCACCCGGCAGTTGCGCCGCGGTTTACGGCACGATCCAGCTGTGCAGCGCGGACTACGGCCGGACCGGTTGGGTCGGCCATACCGACGTTGCGACGTCTGGCGGCTATATCGTTCAGGCGACCATCAGGCTCAACGCCTATTACTTCAATCAGGCACATTACGATACCGCGGCATGGCGGGCCGAAACCGTTTGCCAGGAGTTCGGGAACGCGGTCGGTCTTCAGGATTCCGATCATAATACGCGGAACGCGAACACCGGCTCATGCATGGATTATACCGCCGACCCCAGCGGCAAGCGCGGTACCAACGGAAGCCTTGCAAACACCGCACCCAGTGCAAGCGATCTGGTCAACCTCAATGCCATCTATGCGCTTCCCGGCGGCAGGCCGCTCGCTACGGGCTTCAGCTCGGCGAATGCCGCCGTGCCGGAGCCAGACGGCTGGACCTTGATGATCATGGGTTTCGGCTTGATCGGAATGGTTGTCCGCCACCGATCCCAAAACCCACCCTTCAACTCCAACGGCGCATCCGCCAAGGCTGCTTTCGTCGCTTCCGGCGAACCGTGATCGCTGTCGGGAAGGCAGCGTTCCTTTATCTGGGTTTTGCAAACGATTTCGCATCTACGCTGAGTGCGCGGTTGGAACTGCGATCAATGCCAACGTACGATACTATTTACGATTACGAGCAAAGCGATGGCGGGCGCCATCACCGGGTTATAGTGCGCTCGCCCACCACCTAGGCCGTGGCTCGGTAAGGGATGGGGCGCAGCCTTATCTACAGAAGCAACTATGGTGCTGCGTTTATTTAGGCAAATTGATCTTACATTATTGCTGAAATCTGCGCAAGCAGTCTTATTCAAAATCAAGTTATTTCATTGTTACAGGCTTAACGACTGTCGAAGGATCAGTCTTCGCAGTACCGTGAGCGCGGTAAGCCTCTGCGAAGCGCTCATGTGTGGCCTTTACTTGCGGATGCGTCGACGATGCCGCGAGTCTATCTGACTCTATGGCCCGAGCTGCGAAATAATTTTGCATCTAGTTCAACTCGCTTCATCCCTGCGATGTACCTCCAGCGTACTTCTCAGCTCGCGGATAATCTTGATCGAAATCTATCCGTCAGAAAACCTTGCCAATTTTGTTGCTTTAGCCGAAACAATACAGTCATGCGGCGAGTGTCGAGGGAAAGGCGGTAGTCTACCGTAACTTATGGAGTGTCTGCGAAATCAGGCTGCATCCCGCAGCCGTCGGTGAAGATAGTTCTCGTCGAACCCGGCGATCTGGATCAGCTTGTTTGGGTTGGTGATGACCAAGCTGCCGCGGGCAAGCGTCATAGCGCCGGCAACGCGCAGTTCCTTTAGGACCCGGTTGAGGTGCACCGCGGTCATGCCGAGCGAGTCGGCGAGCAGCAGCTGCGACAGCGGCAAAGCGAACGCTTCCTCGGACGCGATGCCAATGTTACGCGCCCGCAGGTAGAGCTCGCACATCAGGTGGGCGACCCGCTCGATGCTCGCCCGACGGCCCATGCTGGTAATCCAAGCCCGCATGATGCTCTCGTCGACGAGTTGAGCCATGTACATCGCCTTGGCGATGCCGCGGTGCCCGTCCATCAGCGCGTCCATCTCTCCACGCCCGACCATGGCCACGAGTGCAGGGGTGATCGTCTGGATGCTGTGGTCCATCTCGGCGAGCAGCCCGATATTCAGGTCGCAGCAGTCGCCCGGCATCAGATAGGCGAGCACCTGACGGGTCCCGCTGGGCAGGATCTTGTACCGGTAGGCCCAGCCTTCGAGCATGACGAACACCGGACCCGGTCGGTCACCCTCCCTGATCAGATCATGCTTGGCGGCGAACTTGCGCGGTCGGGATGTCGCCTGGGCGAGCGCATCGACGACGTCAGGGCTGAGCTGGCCGTATCCGCGCAGCTTGTCGACGAAGCGATTGGCCATGCCCGACCCTCACACGAGTGGCCTGCGAATAACATTGCCCGATATTATTGTCGAAAGTTGATATCGATGATTGTCGCCTCCGTGATTTTGGCTACATCAGCGGCATCGTCGGCTCACTTCAGGCTCCGGCGGCTGAGAGATGCGCTGCGCTCTCGCCTGAATGGAGCGCGATATGACCGAGGGTTTCTCGAACGATAATGGCGCGCCCGAAATCCGGCCAAGAGTTCCGGAGCCGGACGCTTATGTTCAGGCCGCGCTGCTGCTGGTGGAGAGCGTGCTCCACGGCCTCATCGAGAAGTCGGTGTTCTCGGTTGCGAAGGCCGTCGAGCTGGTCGACATCGCAGCCGAGGTAAAACAAGACATCGGAGCCGATCTCGGCGACTCCGCTCCGACGCTGCAGCGGTCCCTGGGCCTGCTGGCAGCGATCAGCAACAGCCTGCAGAGCGACGGAGGCATTCAAGTCGCGACAGACTAACACATTCGTAGCGCCGATGCGCTCGACGTAGATCCCGATACAGGGGACGAAAAGATCTAAATAATCGTGTGCCAGCAAGATGTGCGAGGGTCTTTTCGACGGTAGAGGACGATGGCTTAGTCCGTCAGCAAACTAGTCGGGGATCTTGTCCCTGACTAAGTTCGGACAAATCGTTATTTTCGCTGGCGCTATTGTCGTGATGCGCGACGATTGTGCTGTGGCTGTGCCAGGGCCGCATTCAGCGAGGCGAACGGACGGCAACGCAACGGCATCTCCACCGGCGCGGCACGGTCTACTGGTGGTACCGCGTTCTCTCCGTCCCCCAGTGACGTCGGCACGCTTGACAGCCCACTTAATAACGCGCACCAAACCATCATCCAATTGTAGGACCAAACGTCCACAATATTTTTGGGGAGGGATTGCGTGCGGTATATCGTGGGCGTCGATATCGGTGGCACCTTCACCGATTGCGTCGCGATCCGGACGTCGGTCGATGGCTTGCTGCCGATGGTCAAGATCGGCAAGTCGTCCTCGACGCCACCCGATTTCCAAACCGGCTTCATTGCCGCGCTGCGGACCGCCGCCGAGGTGCACGGGGTCGGCCTCGATGAGATGCTCGCCGACGCACAGGTCTACCACGGCTGCACGGTGGGCACGAACGCGCTCGTCGAGCATAAGACCGCGCGGGTCGGGCTGCTGGCGACGCGCGGCCATACCGATACCGTCTTCATCATGAAGGCTGGCAATCGGCTGAAGTACCTACCGGCCAACTATATCGCCCACGTCGCCAAGCAGACCAAGCCCGAGCCGCTCGTTCCCAAGTCCCTGTGCGAAGGCATCGACGAGCGCGTCGCCTTCGACGGCGCCGTCTTCGCCCCGCTCAACGAGGATACGGCGCGCGCCTCCATTCGCCGGCTGGTCGACCAGGGGGTCGAGGCGATCGCCATCTCGCTCCTGTGGTCGTCGGTCAACGATGCCCACGAGAAGCGGCTGCGCGAGCTGGTGCTCGAGATCGCGCCGCACTTGTTCGTGTCGATCTCGTCGGAGGTCAGTCCCCGGGTCGGCGAGTACGAGCGCACCATCGCGACGATCGTCAACGCGTTGATCGGGCCGCCGATGCGCCTCTATCTCGAGGCGCTCGAGATCGACCTCAGGACCAACGGCTATACCAAATCGCTGCAGATCATGTCATGCACCGGCGGGCTGATCGACGCCGACTATGCGCGCGAAGTGCCGGTGCTGACGGTCGGGTCGGGGCCGGTCGCCGGCCTGATCGGTGCCGCCAGCCTTGCCAAGGCCGCCGAGGTCGGCGGCGGCCGCAACGTCATCACCGCCGACGTCGGCGGCACGACGCTCGACATTGGCACAGTCTATGACGGCACGCCGGTGCGGCGGCCGACGGCGAGCTATGGCCAGTACGAGTATTTCGTGCCGACGCTCGACGTCCGCTCGGTCGGCGCCGGCGGCGGCAGCATCGTCCGGACCGAAGGAAGCGTCCTCAAGGTCGGACCACACAGCGCCGGCGCCCGTCCCGGCCCCGTCTGCTTCGGGCGGGGCGGCACCGAGCCAACCGTCACCGACGCGGCCGTCGTGCTCGGCTTCTTCGACCCGACCTATTTCTTCGGCGGCAAGATCACGCTCGACACCGCCGCCGCTGAGGCCGCCCTGGCGCGGGTCGGTGCGACGCTTGGGCTCGACGGCAAACAGACCGCCGCCGCCGCGCTCCAGATCATCGACAGCCAGATGGCCGACGCGATCTGGCTGACCCTGACCCAGCAGGGCCACGATCCGCGTGAGTTCTCGTTGTACGGCTTCGGCGGCGGCGGCGGTCTCCATGGCGCCGCGATCGCGCGCGAACTGGGCGCGCGATCGGTGGTGGTGCCGATGAGCAACCTCGCCGCTGGCTGGTCGGCGTTCGGCATCTCGGCGTCGGAGGCGCTGGTCACCGAGCAGACCGCCATGAGCCTGTCGAGCCCGTTCGACCCCGACGAGATCAATCGTCGCTGGCCGGTCCTCGAAGCGCGCGTCGCCGAGAAGCTGGTCAAGCAAGGTGTTCCTGCCGATGCCGTCGAGTTCCACCGGTTCGCCGAGATGCGCTACCAGTTGCAGATCAACCAGGTCGCGGTACCGGCCGAGGGCGGGGTTTATGACGCCGCTGCCGTCGAGCGGCTGGTGGCGACCTTCGAGACCGAATACGAGCGGCTGTACGGCAAGGGCAGCGGCTTCGCCGGCGTCGGTTTCGGCCTCACCAGCCTGCAGGTGCATGGGACGGCCAAGCTGTCGGGGCTGCGCGTCGGCGACCTGGTGCAGCAAGGCGCCGATGCCGCCAGCGATGCCGCGAAGAAGCCTCGCGACGTCATCTGGTACGGGCGCGACGGCGCGTCGGAAACGACCTCGGTCTACGACGGTGTGCGGCTCGGGGTCGGCTTCAAGACGCCCGGCCCGGCCATCATCGAATTTCCCGACACGACCGTCGTCGTGCCGCATGGTTGCACGGCGGGGATCGATCCGACCGGCAGCGTCGTCATCGATCTTCATGCAGCCGCCTGAGGGGGCCCGATATGGCTAGCGCAGCAACTCAGATCGACTGGAACGGGCGCACCCACAGCTACCGCCCGAGGCCCGATTGGCGCGACCGCATCTCGCCGCGCCTCCGGTTGCACACGACCTACGACGACAACCTCGATCCCGTCACTTTCGAGGTCATCCGGCAGAAGCTGTGGACGATCAACCTCGCCCACGGCGAGACGATCACGCGCATCTCGGGCTCGCCGCTGCTCGCTTCGCTCGATTTCAACATGTCGATCCTGACCGAGGACGCCGAGGTCGTGGTCAACGCGCCGTACGTCCAGTTCCTCAATGCCGGCGCGCCGCTCGGCATCCGCTACATCCTCGAGACGCACGCCGGCAAGCCGGGGATCGACGAGGGCGACATCTGGTGCTGCAACGATCCATGGATCGCCGCGTGCCATCAGATGGACGTGATGTTCGCCGCCCCGATCTTCGTCGACGGCCAGCTCTTCGGCTGGGTCGCCAACGCCGGCCACCAGTACGACCTCGGTGGCATCGTGCCGGGCGGCTGGCCGCAGAACGCCGAGGACGTCTATTCCGACCCCGTTGTGCTGACCCCGTTCAAGATGGTCGAGCGCGGCGAGCTGCGGACCGACATGGAGGCGCTCTACCTCCGCCAGTCGCGGATGCCCGACCTCGTCGCCCTCGACCTGCGTGCGCAGATCGCCGGCGTCGTCCTTGCCCGCGACCAGATCGTCGGGCTGGCCAAGCGCTACGGCGCCGACACGATCAAAGCGGCGATGCGGCGCATGCTCGACCAGGCGCAGGAAAGCTTCCGGCAGACGCTCCTCAAGGTGCCGGACGGGACCTGGACCGAGATCCGCTATCTCGACGAGGCGCTGCCGGGACAGCGCACGACGCAGCGGACACAACTGACGATCACCAAGAAGGGCGATCGGATCGCGATCAACAATGCCGGGACCGACGCTCAGACGCCGGGGACTAACGGCATCCCCTTCACCTCGTTCTCGGGCTCGATCACCGGCATCATCTCGGTGTCGATGCTCTATGCGCAGTTGTTCGCCTATGGCGGATGCGAGCGGCAGATCGACTACGACCTGACGCCCGGTCTCCTGCTGTGCTGCGATTATCCGACGGCGGTCAGCGGCGGCATCCTCCAGACCATCCCGATGATGAACGCCGTCCAGTCGATCCTGTCGCGGATGCTGGCGACCGACGATACGCTCCGCCCCGACCTCGTCGCCCCCTGCGGCGACTTCATGCTGCCGGTACTGATCGGCTACGACGACCGCGGCAAGTATTTCGGCCAGGCCATCCTCGACTCATTTGGCTGCGGCTCGGGCGCACGGTCGTTCGGCGACGGGGTCGATTCGAGCGGCCCGACCTTCAGTCCGCTGTCGATGGTTCTCAACGTCGAGCAGATCGAACAGTGGTTCCCGCTGCTGTTCCTCTATCGCAACGAGGATGCCGACGGCGGCGGGCCGGGCGAGTACCGCGGCGGCAACGGCATGCGGTCGGCGATTACCCCCTATCGCTCGCAGTCGATGACGGTCGTGACCAATTCGGGTGGGCAGTGCATTTCGGCACAGAATTGCGGCGGCTTGTTCGGCGGCCTGCCCGCGCCCGCCGGGCACTACCTCGTCTATTACCGGTCGGACCTGCTCGACAAGGCGCGCAGCGGGATCATGCCGGCGAGCATCTACGATCTGACGGCGGAGCATATCGTGCCGCTGCGCGCCAAGTCGAACGGCGCGCCGCTCGATGCCGGGGACGTCATGGAAATCCGCACCGGCGGCGGTGGCGGCTACGGCGATCCGCTGCTCCGCGACCCCGACCGCGTCGCCCGCGACGTCGACCTCGGCTACACCTCGGCCGACGCCGCGACCACGATCTATGGCGTGGCCCTCGCGCCGGACGGTGTGGTCGATATTGCCGCCACCGACACCCTGCGCGACCGGCTGCGCGGTGAGCGGGCGGCGTGGCGCGCCTCCGGGGTCAACGACGATTCGCCCTTCATCGCGGCGACTGGGGCACCATCGCAGCGGATCCACGCCTACATCGCCTCGGTCGATCAGGACGGCGAGCGCGTCCTGGCCTGCGACCGCTGCGGTCACCGCTATTGCGGGCATGGCGGCGACTACAAGACTGCTGCGCTGATGGACGATGCGCCAGCGACAGCCATCCCGTCGAACGTCGATCCCGCGCACTTCGTCGACGAGCCGATCGTGCTACGCCGCTTCGCCTGTCCGTCGTGCCACGTCCAGGTCGGGGCCGAGGTCACCAAGGCGAACGAGGCGGTCAAGGCGGAGATGGTGTTCGCATGACGACGCACCCGTTCCTCGACGGCAACGCGAAGCGCCTGCTGATCGGCGGCCAATGGGTCGAAGCGCAGTCGGGCCGCACCTTCGACAGCGTCAACCCGGCGACCGGCGAGGTCATCGCCCGGCTGGCCGAGGGCGGCGCGGAGGACGTCGACCGCGCCGTCGCGGCGGCGCGGACGGCGTTCGAGGGCCCGTGGAGCAAGTTCAAGCCGTTCGACCGCCAAGCGCTGATGCTAGCCATCGCCGATACGGTCGAGCGCCACTTCGACGACCTGTGCGTCCTCGAGACGCTCGATATGGGCGCGCCGATCGCGCGGACGCGGACCTACAAGCGGTGGATCGTCCAGGCGCTGCGCTTCTACGCCGGCCAGGCGGTGGCGCTGGCCGGCGAGACGCCGCACAATTCCTTTCCCGGCGACATGTTCAGCTACACGCTACGCAGCGCCATCGGCGTCGTCGGCGGGATCATCCCGTGGAACGGGCCGCTGATCTCGCAGCTGTGGAGCATCGGCCCGACGCTGGCGACCGGGTGCACCCTCGTCCTCAAGCCGGCCGAGGATGCCTCGCTCGGCGTGCTGCGCTTCGCCGAGATCATGCAGGAGGCCGGCCTGCCCGACGGCGTGATCAATGTCGTCACCGGCATGGGCTCGGTCGCCGGCGCGCGCCTCGCTGCGCACCCCGACGTCGACAAGATCGCCTTCACCGGCTCGACCGCGACCGGCCGACGGATCGTCGAGGCGTCGGCCGGCAACATGAAGCGCGTCGCCGTCGAGCTCGGCGGCAAGTCGCCCGACATCATCTTTGCCGATGCCGATCTTGACCGGGCGGTGCCCGGCGCGGGCATGGGCTGCTTCAACAACAGCGGCCAGATCTGCTATGCCGGCACCCGCGTCTTCGTCCAGCGGCCGATCTACGACCAATTCGTCGAGCGGCTGGCCGCGTTCAGCCGGACGATCAAGGTCGGCGACAGCCTCGACCCCACGACACAGCTCGGCCCGCTGGTGTCGGCGCGGCAGCTCGATACCGTGTCAGGCTATTTCGATCTCGCTCAGACCGAGGGCGCAACGGTCGCCTCGGGCGGTGAGCGGCTCGGCGGTGACCTTGCCGGCGGCTATTTCGTGCCGCCGACGGTGCTGGCGGGTATGACCAACGACATGCGCACCGCGCGCGAGGAGATCTTCGGACCCGTCGCCTCGGTCATCGCCTTCGACAGCGAGGAGGAGGTCGTCCGCCTCGCCAACGACACCCAGTACGGGCTGGGCGGCGCGGTGTGGACCCGCGACGTCGGCACGGCGCACCGCGTCGCTCGCGACGTGCGGGCGGGCATGATGTGGGTCAATTGCTACGGCACGACCGAAGCGTCGGTGCCGTCCGAAGGCTTCCGCATGAGCGGCTACGGAGCCAAGGGAGGACGGCGGCACGTCGAGCAGTATCTGTACGACAAGACGGTGTGGATCAATCTCGCCTGACGGAAAGGATGATGGCGCGTCAGCCGACGAAGACGCCCTTGCCCGCCGCCTGCCTATCGAACGCCTTGTAGGCGACCTCGGCCTGATCGAGTGTCCAGCGGTCAGTGAACAGCTTGTCGACCTCGATCCCGTGATCGGCGATGAAGCGGACGCAATCGGTCTGGTCGGCGCTGTTGATCGTCCACGAGCCGACGATGGTCAGTTGCTTGCGGATGATCTCCGGGCTGACGTTCAGCGTCACGTCGCCGCCTTCACCGACGAAGCACACCTTGCCCCATAGCGCGGCGCAGCGCACCGCCGCCGAGCGGCCGGGCGATGAACCCGACGTATCGAGCGCTTTGCCCGCGCCCTTGCCGCCGGTCAGCGCCATGATCGCTTCGACCGGGTCCTCGGCGCTCGCGTCGATCACGTGCGCCGCGCCAAATTCGTTCGCGGCCTGCGCGCGCTCGCTGCTGACATCGACCGCGATCACCCGCGCGCCCATCGCCGCCGCGAGCTGCGTCGCCGACAGACCGACCGGGCCCTGGCCGAAGATCGCGATCGTATCGCGCGCCGACACGTCGAGGCGCAGTAGCGCACCATAGGCCGTGCCCGTCCCGCACGAGATCGCCGCGCCGGTGGTGAACGAGACTTCCGCCGGTAAATGGACGATCGTCTCGACCGCCGCGCGCATATACGGGGCGTGGCCGCCGTGTCCGGTCACGCCGTAGACGGTGGCGGTGCGCTCACACATCTGGGTCCAGCCGGTGCGGCACTGCGCGCAGTCCCAGCAGCCCTGATAGTGATGCAGCGTCACCCGGTCGCCGACCTTGACGATGCGGCCATCGACGTCCTGGCCGACCGCCGCGACGACGCCGCACGGCTCGTGCCCCGCGATGACCGGTTGGCCACTGTCCTTGAGACCCAGCGCCTTGAACGCCGCGCCGGCGGGCGGGCGGTAGAGCTTGAGGTCGCTGCCGCACATCCCCGACGCCTTGATCTCGAGGACGACGTCGCGCGGTCCTGGCGCGGGGTCGGGGAACTCGACGAGATCGAGCGTGCTGTCGCCGGTGAATACCACTCCACGCATATTGATCTCCTCGTCAGCGCCCGGTGAAGACCGGCGGCCGCTTCTGCATGAAGGCGCGCGGGCCCTCCTTGGCGTCGTCACTCGCCGCGTTGTCCTTGGTGCACTGCGCCTCGATGGCGAAGGCGTCGTCGAGGGGAAGGCCGTTCGACCGGACCATCGCCTCCTTGCTCTTGGCCAGAGCGAGCGGAGCGCCGAGGCTGATCCGGCGAGCAAGCTCTTCGGCGACGGTCACGACCTGATCGGCGGGAACAACCCGGTTGACCAGGCCCATGGCCAGCGCTTGCTGCGCGCTGACCGGCTCGCCGACCAGTGCCAGTTCCATCGCCATTGCCCACGGCACCTGCCGCGCCAGCCGGACGAGCGAGCCGCCGCCGGCGATCAGCCCGCGCCGGACCTCGGTGACGCCGATCGTCGCCTCGCTCGACATGACGCGAATGTCGGTCGCGAGAATGAATTCGGCCCCGCCGGCGAGCGCATGGCCGTTGATCGCGGCGACGACGGGCTTGAAGAACGCCGCCCCGCGCAGGATCGCGCGGTAGAGCTGTTTGCGATCGCTGGCGAACCGCTCCTCCCACTCTCCGGCGGGCGGGCGCGTCCGCATCATCAGCGGGATGGTCGTGCCGAGATCGCCACCCGACGAGAAGGCTTGGTCGCCAGCCCCGGTGACCAGCGCGACGCGGATGTCGCGATCGTCGGCCACGTCGCGCCAGATGTCGCACAGCCGGACGAGCATTTCGGGCGAGAAGGCGTTGCGTTTGTCGGGCCGGTTGAGCGTGACATAGGCGATGCCGTCGCGCTTGTCGTAGAGGACGTGCGGCTCGGTCTCGCTCATGCTGCCTTCTCCGTCTCGCGCGCCGCCAGCGCGGCGACGATGCGCGCCGTGACGCCGGGGCGGTCGGCCTTGCCGTTGGGCCCGCGGCCGATCGTGTCGACCGGCACCATGGCCCGGGGAATTTTGTGACCGGCTAGCCTCCCGCGCAAATGGTCGAGTAGCGCCTGTTCGTCGCGGGCCGCGCCGCCGGCCCACTCGACCGCCGCCGCGACCATCTGGCCGAAGCGGGGATGCGGCACGCCGACGACGAGCGCATCGGCGATGTCTGGATGCGCGTTGATCGCCTCCTCGACCTCCTCGGGAAAGACCTTTTCGCCGCCGGTATTGATGCACGTCGACCCGCGGCCGAGGAGCGTGATCGTGCCGTCGGCATCGACCGTCGCGAGGTCGCCCGGCACCGCATAGCGGATGCCGTCGATCACCGGGAAGGTCGCCGCCGTCTTCACCGGGTCCTTATAATAGCCGAGGGGGAGGTGGCCGCGAACCGCGACGCGGCCGGCCTCGGCCGAGCCTTTGGCCAGCGGTCGCCCCGACTCGTCGATGACACAGGCGTTCCGCCCGAGCTGGAAGCGCGCACCACCCGCCGTCTTCTTCGCCGAGGTCAGCGCCCGGCCCATGCCGCTCGCCTCGCTGGCGTTGAGGAAGTCGATGAGCAGCGCGTCAGGGGCGTGCGCGAGCAGACGCGCCTTAATCGCCTCGCTCCACGCCATGCCCGACGACGACACGACCTTCAGCCCCCGGACGTTCCACCGTCCCGGCTGGGCGTCGAGCGCGTCGACGATCGGGCGGCAGAAGGCGTCGCCGACGATGCACAGGTCGGTCACGCCCTCGCGATCAATGGCATCGAGCAGCTCAACCACGTCGAACGACTTGCCCGGCAGAGTGACCACCGTCCCGCCGCGGTTCAGGATGGTCGCGGCGAAGACGAAGCCGGTGCCGTGCATCAGCGGCGCGGCGGCCAGGCCGACCGGTGGCGCGGCATCCCGCACGCGGCGGCGGACATGAGCGAGGTCGGCCGCTTCGGGATCGCCGGTCGTGTTCGACGCCATGAACAAGTCGTGCTGACGCCACATCACCCCCCGCGGCAGGCCGGTCGTGCCGCCGGTGTAGATAAAGATCTGGTCGTCACCGCGGCGCGCGCGGGCGGTCGCCGCCCGGTCTGTCGCCGCTGCGCGATAGGGGGTGGCCCAGCCAGGGCAGGCGGCGGCACCGTCGTCGACGAACAGCCATGCGCGAACGGCGGGGCAGCGATGGCGCACCGCCTCGGCTTGGGCGAGGAAAGTGCCCTGAAAGATCACCGCGGCGGCATCGGCATTAGTCCACAGCTGGACCAATTCATTGCCGGTATAGCGGTAGTTGGTGTTGACCGGGACGAGGCGCGCCTTCAGCGTCGCGAAGACGCTTTCGAGATAGGCCGGCGAATTGTGCAGGTAGAGCGCCACCTTGTCCTGTGGCTGTAGACCGGCATCGAGCAACGTCGCCGCGACCGCGTCGGCATGCCGGTCGAAGCCCCGCCAGCTGACCCGCTTGTCGCCGTGGACGAGCGCGGGACGAGCGGGAACCTCGGCAGCAATCGTCTCCCAGACGTCAGCAAAGGTCCATTCGGCTGCGCCCGAAGCAGCGGTGTCCAGCGCCGTGGTCGCTTGTTCCGGCAACGACGTGCCTCCCCCTTCGACTTGACCGCCCATTTCTATGGTCCTACATTAGGATCTTCAGGAATGCTAGTGGGGGATGATGACGGTTCCGGGCGCTTCTGAGGCCGCAATCGATGCCGATGCCTTCGCGCCCCTGGCCGGTGTTCGCATCGTTGACTTCTCGACCAACATGGCAGGTCCCTATGCCACGATGATCCTTGCTCAGCTGGGCGCGGAGGTAGTCAAGGTCGAGTCGCCCGCCGGCGACGACGCCCGCGCGTGGCCCCCCGAGGTGGACGGCGCCGGCGTCGTTCACCGCCACATGAACGCCGGCAAGCGCGGCGTCGTGCTCGACCTGGCGACGAGCGCCGGCCGCGCGGCTGCACTGGCCATTGCTGCGCGGTCCGACGTCCTGCTCCAGAGCATGCGTCCCGGAGTGGCCGAGCGCATCGGCATCGGCGAGGCGGCGGTGCGGGCGGTCAACCCGGACATCCTCTACTACGCGCTCAGCGCCTTTGGGGCCGGCCCCGTCGGTCGCGACCTGCCGGGTTACGACCCGCTCGTCCAAGCCTTCGCCGGCATCATGCGTATGAACGGTCACGACGACGCGCCGCCGGTACGCTGCGCGCCGTCGGTCATCGACCTCGGTACGGGGCAGTGGATCGCGATGGGCGTGCTGGCGGCGATGCTGGCGAAGCAACGCGGTCAGACCGTCCGCACGATGGAAACGGCGCTGGTCGACACGGCGTTCAGCCTCGTTGCCTATCAGGCGACGACCGCGCGCATGACCGGAAAGCGGCCGAAGCGTTCCGGTTCGGGCAATCCGATCGCGGCACCTTACGAGGTCTACGCCGCGCGCGATGGCGACGTGATGATCGCGGCCCCCAACCAGCGGCTGTGGGAGCGGGTGGCGTGCGTTCTGGGGCTCGAAGCGCTGATCACCGATACCCGATTTCTAACTGTCGCCGATCGCAGCCGTAACAACGACGCGCTGACGGCGGCGATCGCGGCGGCGCTGGCGGGAGCGGACGTCGCCGTCTGGGTAGAACGGCTGCACGCCGCCGGAGTGCCGGTCACACCGGTCGCCGGGCTCGAGGAGGCGGTGCTCGCCGAGGCCACCGCCGAGCGCGCGACGTTCGCCGATCTCGACGGCATCCCCCATGTCCGCCTGCCGTGGATCGCCGACGGCAAGCCGGTGCCCTGGGCGCGGCGCGCTCCCCACCTCGGGGAGCATACCGCCGAGGTGCTGCGCGAATGCGGGGTCGATCCCGCGGTGGCCGTCGTACCGGCCTTCGAGGTCGCGCGATGACCCCCCCGAAGGGCAGACCGCTTCGCGTCGTCGAGATCAGCACGGGTATCGCCGGCGCCTATTGCGGCTGGCTGCTGCACCAGATGGGTGCAGCGGTGGTGCGCGTCGATGTGGCGTCGTCGCTCGCCGACGATCCGATCGCCGTCGCGCTCGCCTACTACGCGGCCGACAAGCGGACGGTGGCGGCCGAGGATGCGGTCGACGCGCTCGCCGATGCCGATCTCGTCATCACCGACGATGCCCCACACTTCGCCGCAGTGGTCGGGCGCGAGGTCGCCGCCGTCGCGGCCGGTCGACCCGATACCGTGTTCGGTGTCGCGTCCGTCTTCGGTCTGACCGGGCCGCTGGCAGGCGTGCCGGCGGCGGCGATCGACGCGCAGGCGGCGGCGGGGGTCGCGTGGTCGCTCGGTGAGCCGGGGCGTCCGCCACTGACCATCCCGCCGGGCATCCTCGAATGCCAGGCCGGCGCCCACCTCGCCGCGGCCTGTCTGCTCGCGCGGCGGGCCGGACCGCGGGAGCGCGGCCGCCTGGTCGACATCGCACTGGCCGACGTGCTGGTCCACTATGTCGGGGTCAACTGCCGATTCTACATCCATCATGGCATGCGTTGGCAGCGGGCGGGGCGGCGGGCGAGCGATTCGGGCGGGGCATATCCCTTCGTCATCCTGCCGTGCGCCGACGGCGCGGTCTGCCTGTCGGGCCGCACCCGGCCCGAATGGCAACGCTTTGTCGAGGCGATGGGGTCGCCCGCGTGGGCGCAGGAGCCGCGCTACCAGAAGCTGCGCGCGATGGGCCAGCAGTATCCCGAGGAAGTCGATGCCCTGATCACGCCGTGGCTGCGCGAGCGCACCAAAGCCGAGATCGAGGCGATCGCCGACCGTTTCAAGCTGACTATCGCGCCGCTGCGCGATCTCGCCGACGTGCTGGTGACGCCGCAGCTGGCCGTGCGCGATTTTCTGCGGCGGTGGACGTTTCGCGATCGCGAGCTATCCGGCCCCGGCCTGCCGTTCCGGGTAACCGATGCGCGTGGAAATGCCCAGGGTCGGAACGCGGCGGGTTCGCTGCTGGCCGAGGCTGGCTGTATCCAGCCTGCCGTCGCCGGCGGTCCGCTCGCCGGGCTGCGCGTGCTCGATCTGGGCTGGGTGTGGTCGGCGCCGCAGGTTGGCAGCATCCTTGCCCAGCTGGGGGCCGAGGTAATTAAGGTCGAGCACCGCGCACGACCCGACACGTCGCGGCTGTCGGGGGTCATTATCCGCGATGGCCAGCGGATCGAGGACCGGACGGCCAACTTGTCGCCGATGTTCCACCAGATCAACAAGGGCAAGCTGGGCGTCACCCTCAATCTCAAGGAAGTCGCTGGTGCCGACCTCGCCCGGCGGCTGGCGCGGTCGTGCGACATCGTGCTGGAGAACATGTCGGCCGGATCGGTCGAGCGATCGGGCGTGGGCTACGACGTTCTCAAGGAGGACAACCCGCGGCTGATCATGGTCGCGATGTCGGGCGCCGGGCAGTTCGGGCCGATGGCCGACATGCGGACCTACGCGCCGACCATGTCGAGCTTCGTCGGTCTCGAATCGCTGGTCGGTTATCCCGGCGAGCTGCCGACCGGCGCGCTCAACTTCGCCATCGGCGACCCCAACGCCGCGGCGCACGCACTGGTCGCGATCTTCGCCGCGCTCGCGCGTCGCGACTCGACGGAGAGCGGCTGCTATATCGACTTGGCGCAGACCGAGGCGCTGCTTGCGACGCTGACCCCCTATCTACTCCAGGCGCAAATCGAAGGGCATCAGCCGCCCCCGACCGGCAATGCCCATCCGGCGATGGCCCCGCACGGCATCTATCCGGCCGCCGGCGACGACCATTGGCTGTCGATCGCGGTGCGCGACGACGCCGACTGGGCGGCACTGGCGCGGGTCGCCGGCGACCC
>CAHJWT010000009.1 GCA_903643075.1 Sphingomonadaceae bacterium
CGATCCCCTCCTGCGCGACCGCCTCGAGCGGCTCGGCCACTCAGTCGCTCCCGCGCGGCGGCGGCGCGAGCTGGGCGCGGCGGCCCGCCCCCTGGGTCGCGATCATCCAGGCGGGGTATTCGGGCGGCAGCGCGCTCGCCTGCCCGAGCGCCTTGAGGTCGTCGGCGGTGAGGACGACGCTCGTCGCCTTGAAGTTGTCGGCGAGCTGGTCGGGCCGCTTCGCGCCAACGATGACGCTCGTCACCGCCGGCTGGTGGAGGAGCCACGCGAGCGCCACCGCCGCCTTCGTCGTCGCGTACTGCTCGGCGATCATGGCGAGCACGGCGAGGACCGCAGTGAGGCGGTCGGCCGGCACCGGCAGCTTGGGAAAGTCGCTGCTCAGCCGGCCGTCGTCGGGTTTGGCGTCGGCGTACTTGCCGGTCAGCAGCCCGCCGGCGAGCGGCGACCAGACAAGCAGCCCGACATCCTCGCTCTTCATCATCGGCACGAGGTCGCGTTCGAGGTCGCGCGTCGCCAGCGTGTAGAAGGCCTGGACGCTCGCCGGCCGCGCCAGCCCCCAGCGCTCGGCGACGCCGACCGCCTTCGCCACCTGCCACGCCGCCCAGTTCGACACGCCGACATAGCGTACTCGGCCCGAGGCGACGAGCGCGTCGAGGGCGCGGACCTGCTCCTCGATCGGGGTGGCGGCGTCGAAGCCGTGGATCTGGTAGAGGTCGATATGGTCGAGCCCGAGCCGCTTCAGGCTGGCGTCGCACGCCGCGATCAGGTGCCTCAGCGATGCGCCGCGCGCGTTGACCGGCCCGCCCATCTGGCCGAAGCCCTTCGTCGCGACGACGATCTCCTCGCGCGCCAGCCCGAGGTTGCGGATCGCCGCGCCGGTGATCTCCTCGGACATGCCGCCGGCGTAGACGTCGGCGGTGTCGATCAGGTTGACCCCGGCGTCGACCGCTTGGCCGACCAGCGCGTCGGCGGCGGCCTGGTCGAGCCCGCCCATCGCCGCCCACATGCCGTCGCTGCCGCCGAAGGTCATCGTGCCCAGCGCGAGCTCGGAGACGAACAGCCCGGTCCGGCCGAGCAGATTATAACGCATGGTTAAGTTCCCGTCGCCCGCGGTGGCGCGCGACGCGGTTTGCCCCTATCTGGCGGCCATGTCACCCCGCTTCGACACCATCCCCCACCGGCGGGCGCTGATCGACCGGCGCGTCGTCGCCGATGCGCTCGCCGCCGTCCCCGCCGGGCCGGCGGCGCGTGACGCCGCGACCACCATCCTCCGCGCGGCGCTGACCGACGCCCGCGCCGAGCTGCGCCGCCGCCTCCACGAGCACCCGTCGCGCGGGCTCGAGACGGCGGCGTCGGGGGCGTTCGTCACCGACCAGCTGCTGCGCCTGATCTTCGACTTCACCACCGACGCCCTCTTCCCGCGGCCGAACCCGACGACCGCCGAGCGGCTGACGCTGCTCGCGGTCGGCGGCTACGGCCGCGGGGAGATGGCGCCGTACAGCGACGTCGACATCATGTTCTTGACCCCGTGGAAGCAGACTGCGTGGGGCGAGCAGGTGATCGAGACGATCCTCCACTTCCTGTGGGACCTCGGCCTCAAGGTCGGTCATTCGACGCGGTCATTGGACGAGATGATCCGGCAGGCGAAGGCCGACCTGACGATCCGTACCGCACTCCTCGAGGCGCGCTTCGTCTGGGGCGATCAGGCGCTCTACGACGAGGCGAGCGCGCGCTTCCGCAAGGAAGTCGTCGCCGGTACCGCGCGCGCGTACATCGCCGACAAGCTCGCCGAGCGCGACGTCCGCCACAAGAAGATGGGCGACAGCCGCTACGTCGTCGAGCCCAATCTCAAGGAGGGCAAGGGCGGCCTGCGCGACCTCCACACGCTGTTCTGGATCGGCAAGTACGTCTACCAGGTCCAGTCGGTCCCTGAACTCGTCGACCAGGGCCTGCTCACCGCGCAGGAGCTGCGCCAGTTCGTCCGCGCCGAGAACTTCCTGTGGGCGGTCCGGTGCAACCTCCACGATCTCGCCGGCCGCGCCGAGGAGCGGCTGACCTTCGACGTCCAGCGCGAGCTCGCCGGCCGCCTGCGCTACACCGAACGTTCGGGCATGAGCGCGATCGAGCGCTTCATGCGCCACTATTTCCTGATGGCGCGGACCGTCGGCGACCTGACCGGGCTGTTCCTCGCGCACCTCGACGACAGCTTCGGCAAGCCGGCGTGGCTGCCCAAGCTGACGCGCCGCCCGCGCAAGCTCAATGGCTTCACCGCGCGGAGTGGCCGGATCGGGACGCCGAACGACGACTTCTTCCGTGACGATCCCATCCGGCTGATCGAGATGTTCGCGCTCGCCGCGCGCGAGGGGCTCGACATCCACCCGCTGGCGATGCGCCAGGCCGGGCGCGACGCCGGGCTGATCGGCGAGAAGGTCCGCCGCGAGCCGCGCGCCAACGAGCTGTTCATGGCCGTCCTGACCAGCCCGCGGTGCGAGGCGGTCCTGCGCTGGATGAGCGAGGCGGGCGTCTTCGGCCGCTTCATCCCCGACTTCGGGCGCGTCGTGGCGCAGATGCAGTACGACATGTACCACCACTATACCGTCGACGAGCACACCATCCGCGCGATCGGCCTCCTCGCGCGGATCGAAACCGGCGACCTCAAGGCCGACCATCCGCAGTCGACCGCAATCATCGGCCAGATCGTCTCGCGCCGCGTCCTTTACGTCGCCGTCATGCTTCACGACATCGCCAAGGGCCGTGGCGGCGACCACAGCGAGCTCGGGGCCGACATCGCCGAGCGGCTGTGCCCGCGCCTCGGGCTGACCCCGGCCGAGACCGAGACGGTGGCGTGGCTCGTCCGCTATCACCTGCTGATGTCGTCGACCGCATTCAAGCGCGATCTCGCCGACTTCAAGACGATCCTCGACTTTGCCGAGGTCGTCGCCAGCCCCGAACGCCTGCGCCTGCTCCTGATCCTCACCGTCGTCGACATCCGCGCCGTCGGTCCGAACGTGTGGAACAACTGGAAGGGGCAGCTCCTCCGCGACCTCTACGACCATGCCGAGGAAGTCCTCCGCCTCGGCCACAAGCAGACCGGGCGTCAGGAGCGCATCGCCGCCAAACAGGCGGCGCTGGCGACGGATCTCGAATGGCCGATGGCCGAGTTCGGCGCCTATGCCCGGCGGATGACCGACGCCTACTGGATCGCCGAGGCGCACGAAGTGCTCGTGAGGAACGCCATCCTCGTCGAGCGCGCCGACGCCGAGCATACGCCGCTGTCGATCACCACCGACGTCGACCCGGTGATGGGGACGACGCTGGTGACGGTCTACGCCGGCGACCACCCCGGGCTGTTCTACCGCATCGCCGGGGCGATTTCGCTCGGCGGGGCCAACATCATCGACGCGCGGATCCACACCACGCGCGACGGCCGTGCGCTCGACAACTTCGTCATCGTCGATCCGCTCGGCCGGCCGTTTGCCGAGCGTGAGCAGCTGCTCCGCGTCAAGCGGATGATCGAAGACGTCCTGACGGGCAAGGTTCGCCTCGCCGACCGCCTCGCCGCCCGCCCGCTGGCGCGCCGCCGGGCCGAGGCGTTCCGGGTCGAGCCCAACGTGCTAATCGATAACAAGGCGTCGAACCGCTACACCGTCGTCGAGGTCAACGCGCTCGACCGGCCGGCGCTGCTGTGGTCGCTGACCCACGCGCTGTTCGCCGCGCGCCTCGCGATCCACTCGGCGCATATCGCGACCTACGGCGAACGCGCGGTCGACGTCTTCTACCTGACCGATCTGACCGGCGCCAAGGTCGACGACGGCGCGCGGCTGAAGGCGGTCGAAAGGAGCCTGCTCGATCTGGCGACGAGCCACCGCCCGGAGATGCTCGCGGCGGAATGACCTCCGCGCCTTTTCCGCTCGGCGCATCGGCGTATAACCCGCGGCGGGAGACGCGTTGAATGACCACCATCGACGACTGGGCGACGCTCGCCGCGAGCGAGGTCAAGGGCCGCGACCTCGACTGGCACACGCCCGAGGGCATCGCGGTCAAGCCGCTTTACACCGCCGCCGACACCGCCGATCTCGACCCCGGCCTGCCCGGCTTCGCGCCGTTCACCCGCGGGGTCAAGGCGACGATGTACGCCGGCCGGCCGTGGACCATACGTCAATACGCCGGCTTCTCGACCGCCAAGGAATCGAACGCCTTCTACCGCCGCAACCTCGCCGCCGGGCAGAAAGGGCTGTCGGTCGCCTTCGACCTCGCCACCCACCGCGGCTACGACAGCGACCACCCGCGCGTCACTGGCGACGTCGGCAAGGCCGGCGTCGCGATCGACAGCGTCGAGGACATGAAGATCCTGTTCGACGGCATCCCGCTCGGCGAGATGAGCGTGTCGATGACGATGAACGGCGCGGTCATCCCGTGTCTCGCCTTCTTCATCGTCGCCGCCGAGGAACAGGGGGTGCCGCCGGAGAAGCTCGAGGGGACGATCCAGAACGACGTCCTCAAGGAGTTCATGGTCCGGAACACCTACATCTACCCGCCCGAGCCCTCGATGCGGATCGTCGCCGACATCATCGCCTTCACCGCCGCGCGGATGCCGAAGTTCAACTCGATCTCGATCAGCGGCTACCACATGCAGGAGGCGGGGGCGACGCAGCTCCAGGAGCTCGCCTTCACGCTCGCCGACGGCATGGAATACGTCCGCGCCGCGATGGCGCGCGGCCTCGACGTCGACGCCTTCGCACCGCGGCTCAGCTTCTTCTTCGCGATCGGCATGAACTTCTTCATGGAGGTGGCCAAGCTCCGCGCCGCACGTACCCTATGGAGCCGGATCATGGCCGATTTCGGGGCGCAGGACCCCAAGTCACTGATGCTCCGCACCCACTGCCAGACGAGCGGCGTGTCGCTCCAGGAGCGCGACCCGTACAACAACGTCATCCGCACTACCGTCGAGGCGCTGGCCGCCGTGCTCGGCGGGACACAGTCGCTCCACACCAACGCGCTCGACGAGGCGATCGCGCTGCCGACCGACTTCTCGGCGCGGATCGCGCGCAACACCCAGCTCGTCCTCGCCAAGGAGACGGGGGTGACCCGCGTCGTCGACCCGTTGGGCGGCAGCTACTACGTCGAGGCGCTGACCGCCGAGCTGGTCGACCGCGCGTGGGCGATGATCGAGGACATCGAGGCGCGCGGCGGGATGACGATCGCCGTCGCCAGCGGCTTCCCCAAGCTCCAGATCGAGGAGGCCGCCGCTGCCAAGCAGTCGGCGATCGACCGCGGCGAGACCGTCGTCGTCGGGGTCAACAAGTACGCGCCGGCGAGCGAGCACCCGATCGAAATCCTCGACGTCGATTCCGAGGCGGTCCGCGACGGGCAGATCGCGCTGCTGGCGAAGGTCCGTGCCGAACGCGACCCCGCCGCCGCCGCGGCGGCGCTCGACGCGCTCCGCGCCGGGGCGGCTGGCGAGGCCAACCTCCTCGCGCTCGCCGTCGACGCGGCGCGGGCGCGGTGCACGCTCGGCGAAATTTCGAGCGCGATGGAGGACGCCTTCGGCCGCCACGCCGCCGTCGTCCGCATGGTCAGCGGCGTCTATGGCAAGGGCTTCGGCAGCGATCCCGGCTTCGCCCGGGTCAAGGCCGGCATCGCGTCGTTCGAGGCGCGCAAGGGCCGGCGGCCGCGCATCCTCATCGCCAAGATGGGCCAGGACGGCCACGATCGCGGGGCAAAAGTCGTCGGTAGCGCCTACGCCGACCTGGGCTTCGCCGTCACCGTTGGGCCGCTGTTCCAAACGCCAGCCGAGGCCGCCGCGCTGGCTATCGCGGAGGACGTCGACATCGTCGGCGCGTCGAGCCTCGCCGCCGGCCACAAGGCGCTGATCCCCGAGCTGATCGCGGCCCTCAAGGCGGCCGGCCGCGGCGACATCCGCGTCGTCGCCGGCGGCGTCATCCCGGCGCAGGACTACGACTTCCTCCGCGCCGCGGGCACCAGCGCGATCTATGGCCCCGGCACCAACCTCGTTACCGCCGCCGCCGACCTGCTCCGCCTCCTCGGCCACAATTTACCGCCTGAAGGGCTGGACGAGGCCGCGGAATGACCTCGACCCATGTCCTCCGCGGCCATGTCCGCGACCTCGGCGGCTTTTCGGTCGCTCGCATCCTGCCGCAGTCGACGCTGCGGAGCGTTGGGCCGTTCGTCTTCTTCGACCATATTGGACCGGCCGACTTCACGCCGGGTGCGGGCATCGATGTCCGGCCGCATCCGCATATTGGGCTGGCGACGGTGACCTACCTATTCGACGGCGCACTCGGCCACCGCGACAGCCTCGGCACCATCGTCGACATCGAGCCCGGGGCGGTCAACTGGATGACGGCGGGACGCGGGATCGTCCATAGCGAACGCACCCCACCGGCGGCGCGGGCGGCCGGGCACCGGCTGCACGGCATCCAGTCGTGGGTCGCACTGCCCGACGATGCCGCCGAGACCGGTCCGGCCTTCGCCCACCACACGGCCGCGTCGCTGCCGAGCATCGCCTTCGGCGGAGCGAAGCGGACGTTGATCGCCGGTACCGCGTTCCATGCGATCTCGCCGGTCGATGCGCGCAGCCCGATGTTCTACATCGACATCGACGCCGAGGCCGGCGCGTCGGTCGCGCTGCCCGGCGAGCACGCGGAGCGCGCGGTCTACGTCGTGTCGGGTGCGATCGACTTCGCCGGCGCGACCTATGCCGCCGGCACGATGGTCGTCGTCGCACCCGGCGGCGAGGTCGCTTTCACTACCGGCCAGCCGACCCGCGCGATGCTCCTCGGCGGCGCGAGTGTCGGGCCGCGCCACCTCGATTGGAACTTCGTCGCCGCGTCGCGCGAGCGGATCGACGCGGCCAAGGCCGACTGGATCGCCGACCGCTTCCCGCGCGTCCCCGGGGAAACCGAGTTCATCCCCCTGCCCGGCGGCCCGGCGGCGGTCGCCGAGGGCAGCCCGACGAGCTGAGGAGACGGCCATGATCGCCCGCATCTGGCACGGCTGGACGAGCGCCGCGGACGCCGATGCCTACCAACACCTCCTCCTGACCGAGGTCGTTCCGGACATCGAGGCGCGATGCGTCGCCGGCCTGATGCAGATCGACGTCCTGCGTCACGACGACGCCGGCGGCGTCGAGTTCACCACGATCATGCTGTTCGACACGGTCGACGCCGTGCGCCGCTTCGCCGGCGACAATTTCGCCGTCGCGCATGTGCCGCCGGCGGCGCGGGCACTCCTCGCCCGCTTCGACGCGCGCGCGACGCACCACGACGTCCTCGACCGCCGCTGCCAGCCCGACCATCCGCGCGGACGGCCGTAGCCCCCTTTCCCGCCGCCGCGCCGCGGCGTACATGGCGCGGCATGTTCATCCGCCTGACCGACTCCGTCGCCGTCGCCGGCCAGATCGCGCCCGAAGACATCGCCGACGCCGCGGCGGCCGGCTTCACGACGATCGTCAACAACCGCCCCGACGGCGAGGATGCCGGCCAGCCGGCCGACGCCGACCTGCGCGCTGCCGCCGCCGCGGCGGGGCTCGCCTACACCGCCCTGCCCGTTGCGAACGGCTTCAGCCGCGAGCAGGTGAGCGCGATGGCGGCGGTGCTCGACGGCGCGACCGGCCCGGTCCTCGCCTTCTGCCGATCGGGAACGCGGTCGACCAACCTGTGGGCCTTGGCCGAGGCGAGCCGCGGCGGCGACACCGATACGATCGTCGCGGCGGCGGCGAACGGCGGCTACGACATCTCCGGACTGCGGCCGACGCTGGTCGGGCTGGCGCAGGGCTGAGCGGCGATGATGTGGACCTCGATCGTCGGCATCGTCACCATCGTCCTCCTCGCGCGCGCGCTCGGCTTCGGCCGCAACCCCGCGCTCGACGAGGGGACGGCGAAGTCGGTCGCCGAGGCCGCGCTGCCGGGCTTCGTCGCGACTGCGACCGAGGTTGACGCCGCCGCGCGGACCGCCCGCGTCACCGGTCGCGACGGCCGTACCGCGACCGTCCGCCCCCACGGCGATCGCTGGGTGGTGCGCACATGACGGGATGGCACCTGCCCGATCCGGTGACGGTCGCGACCCCGGCGTTCATTGCGCTGGTCCTGATCGAGATGGTCGCCGTCCGCCTCGGCGCGCGTGGCGACTACGACTGGCGCGATACCTTCACCTCGCTGACTATGGGCTTCGGCTCGACGATGGCGGCGGTGGTGTTCGGGTCGACGATCGTGACGACTTACGCGGCGGCGGCACGCTGGCACCTGTTCGCCATTCCCGTGACGTGGTGGGCGGGCGCGCTGTGCTTCGTTCTCGACGACCTCGCCTACTATGCCTTCCACCGCAGCGCCCACCGCGTCCGCTGGTTCTGGGCGAGCCACGTCATCCACCACTCGAGCCAGCACTACAACCTGACGACGGCGCTGCGGCAGACGTGGACCGGTTTCTGGTCCTTGAGCTTCGCCTTCCGCCTGCCGCTGCTCCTCCTGGGCTTCGATGTCCGGCTGGTGCTGTTCGTCGCCGGCATCAACCTGATCTACCAGTTCTGGGTACACACCGAGGCGGTCCGGCGGCTGCCGTTCGGCCTTGAGTGGGTACTCAACACGCCGTCGCATCACCGCGTCCACCACGGCAGCAACCCGCGCTACCTCGACCGCAATTACGCCGGGGTGTTCATCGTCTGGGACCGGCTGTTCGGCACCTTCGAGCCCGAGGACGAGCCGGTCCGCTACGGGCTGGTCCACAATCTCGCCAGCTTCAATCCCGTCGTTGCCGCGACGCACGAGTGGATCGCGATCGCCCGCGACCTTCGCGCCGCGAAGACGTGGCGCGGCCGGTGGATGGCGGTCGCCGGACCGCCGGGCTGGGCCGAGACCGGCGAGGCATTGACCGCCGACGCGGTTCGCGCGGCGTGGGCGGCGCGGACAGCGGCGGCGGAGTAGCCGGCGCTACCGCGCGCCGGCGACCGAACCCGATGCCGGCTTTCGGAAACGGTATGCGAACTGGTCGGTGTGCCCGCGGACTGCCGGGTCGAACACGATCTTGCCGTGGTCGTCGGCTGGGTTGGCAAGGACCGTCGACTCGCCGTCGAAGACGAAGCCCGCCGCCGTCACCTCGGCCTTGACCACCGCCGGATCGATGCGGTGGAGCGTCTTGGTCACGTCAGCCGGAGCCCCGGCGGCGGCGGCATGGTCGACCACGACGTAATAGCCGCCCGGCTTGAGTGCGGCGAAGATCGCCTTGTTGAGCCCCTCGACCGTCCCCGGGGCCGCGTTGTGCAGGTCGTGGTAGTTCTGCGCGGTATAGAACACGTCGAGGTCACGCGCGGCGGCGTCGACCGGTGACGCGACGACGCTGATGTCGCCGTACGCGGGATCGCTGCCGAGCGCGGTGACGGCAGCGGCGGCGGCGGCGTCGTGCGCAACGGCGGCGGCGGGGTTGATCGCGACGACGCTGCCGCCGGGCTTGACCGCGACGGCGAACAGCCGGGTCCAGTAGCCGGTGCCGGGAATGAAGTCGGCAACCTTCGTGCCATGGGTGACATGGGCGAAGTCGAGCATCGCCGCCGGCTTGCGGTCGGCGTCGCGGGCGACGTCGGCGGCGGGGCGGTGGCTGTCCTTGATCGCCATCTCGGGGTGGGCCGCGGCGGCGGTGCCGGCGAGCAGCAGGGCGGCGGTCAGGCAGGTCGTCACACGGCGCATCGATGGTCCTTCCCCGGTTGGTTACGGCGGCGTTTAACCGATCGCGGCGCGCCCGCGAAGACCTATTCGGCTTTCGGCAGACTGCGGACGAAGCGCGCGTCGGCGAGCGCCTGGAGGTCGCCGCCGCCGCGGCGGACGAGCGACAGCCCCTCGAGCGTCACCACGTCCGGCCGCAGCAGCCGCGCGTGGAGCGAGTAGCCGAGATCGTAGAGCGCGCGGTCGGTCGTGGCGACGTCGCCCACGACGAAGCTCGTCTCGATCACCACCGACAGGCGGTGCCGGCCGGCGTGGAGCTTCGCCCCCTTCAGCGCCATCCGCAGCCCGGCTTCGAACCATGACGCGTCGATCCGCGCGTTGCCGGTGGTGTCGACCGGCGCGGCGACGACCATCGTCGGGAAATGGATGGTCTGTGTCTGGATGACCTGGCCGGCGGCGGCGGGCTTCAGCGCGAGACGGTCGCCGCCGGCATCGACCGTCGCGACCAGGAGGAGCGGCGAGGCGCGCGGCGGGGCGGCGACGGTCGCCTTGGCCGCGACGGTGCGCTCCTGGTGCGCATCCCAGTAGCTCAGCCCCGAGACGACGAGCGCGAGAATGCCGACGACCTCGCCCAGCGTGATCCAGCGGCGGCGGGTCGCCGCGCGTTCGGTTTCCTTCATAAGTGATATGTACGTCGCGGCAGCGTTGGCGTCAGCCCCCTCTCCCACTTGCAGGAGAGGCGACTCGCGCGGCAGCGCGGCGCGAGAGGGTGTCCCTCAAGCCACACCAGCGGCAACGGCGGTCACTGCGCAAGCCGACACCCCCACCCCGGGCCGCCCCCGACGGCGCGTCTCTCGCCCTCTTCCGCAAGCAGAAGAGGATCATAAAAAAGGGCCGGATGGTTGCCCATCCGGCCCAGTCGGGTTTCCTTGGGGAGGAACTGGTCAGTAGTTGTAGGCGCGCTCGTCGTGGCTGGTGATGTCGAGCCCTTCGCGCTCGGCATCCGCGGTGGGGCGCAGGCCCATTACCTTGTCGACGATGAAGTAGAGGATCGCCGACCCGATCCCCGACCACGCCAGGGTGAGGAGTACCGCCTTGAGCTGGATTAACAGCTGCGCGGCGATGTCGTAGTCGGCCGGCTTGCCCGCCGTCTGCGGGAAGGTGGTGAAGTCGATCAGCCCCTGGCCGCCGAGGTTCGGCGAGGCGACGATGCCGGTCGCCAGCGCGCCGACGATGCCGCCGATGCAGTGGACGCCGAAGACGTCGAGGGTGTCGTCATACTTGAATGCACTCTTCACCTTGGTGACGAAGAGGAAGCAGACCGGCGAGACGACGAACCCCAAGACGATCGACGTCATCGGCGCGGCGAACCCGCTCGCCGGGGTGATCGCGACGAGGCCGGCGACCGCGCCCGACGCCGCACCGAGCATCGTCGGCCGGCCATGGACAATCTGATCGACTAGGGCCCAGCTGACCGCCGCCGCGGCGGTGGCGACAAAGGTGTTGATGAAGGCGGTCGCGGTGACGCCGTTCGCTTCGAGGTTCGACCCCGCGTTGAAGCCGAACCAGCCGACCCACAGCAGCGACGCGCCGATCATCGTCATCGTCAGCGAATGCGGCGGCGTCGCCTCCTTGCCGTAGCCGAGGCGCTTGCCGATCATCAGGCAGCCGACCAGCCCAGCGATGCCGGCGTTGATGTGGACGACGGTGCCGCCAGCGAAGTCGAGCGCACCCATGTTGAACAGGAAGCCGGCGTCGGTCTTCGCGTTGGGCAGGAAGTCGGGCCCGGCGAAGTACCAGACCATGTGCGCGATCGGGAAGTAGACGACTGTCATCCACAGGACGATGAACACCATCAGGCTGCTGAACTTGACCCGCTCAGCGAAGGCCCCGACGATCAGCGCCGGGGTGATGCACGCGAACGTCATCTGGAAGACGACGTAGGCGTATTCCGGAATGTAGACGTTGTTCGAGAAGGTCGCGGCGTAGGTCGACGACGACACGCCCATCAGCAGTGCCTTGGAGAAGCCGCCGAAGAACTGCGTCGGGCCGCCGGTGAATGCCTCGCTATAGCCCCAGCAGCACCAGATGACCGCGACGATCGATACGATCATGAACACCTGCATCAGCACGCTGAGCATGTTCTTGGTCCGCACCAGCCCGCCGTAGAACAGCGCGAGGCCGGGGACCGACATCATCAGGACGAGGAGGGTCGAGACGAGCATCCAGCTGGTGTCGCCCTTGTTGACCATGTCGGCCTGCTGGACCGCGGTCGGGGCCTTGATCAGCGCCGCCGCCGCCCATGCCGGTGCGCTTACCGATGCGGCGAACCCCGCGGCGATCAGGGATTTCAGGAGTTTCATGCTCGGTCGTCCCCCTTAGAGCGCGGTATCGTCGGTTTCGCCGGTGCGGATGCGGACCGCGCCGGCGACCTCGGTGATGAAGATCTTGCCGTCGCCGATGCTGCCGGTCTGCGCCGCCGACTGGATCGTCTCGACCACCGACGCGAGGATGTCGTCGGCGACGACGATCTCGAGCTTGATCTTGGGCACCATGTTGGTCGTGTATTCGGCCCCGCGGTAGATTTCGGTCTGGCCCTTCTGGCGACCGAAGCCCTTGACCTCGCTGACCGTCATCCCCTGGACGCCGACCGCGGTCAGTGCCTCGCGCACTTCGTCGAGCTTGAACGGCTTGATGATGGCGATGACGAGTTTCATGGCTGTGCGACGCCCCTCCGGCCTGATGAGGGCCGTGCAATCATCGTGCCAGCATGGCTACGCTTGTGCGGTGCAGCAATACGGCGCGGCGCATGACCAAAAAAGCGGCGGCGCGGTGACGGCTGCCTGTTATTGAGGCGGCCGATCACGATTGTTCAACGATCAGCCGGCGAGATCGGCCAGCAGCGCCTTCGCCGCCGCCTCGTCGTCGGCGTCGACCATCAGGCGGACGCCCGACACGCCGCTGCCGATGATCGAGGCGATGCCGCCATCGAACAGCGCCGCGGCGATCCCCGCCGCCTCGAGCCGTCCGCGCGCGATCTCGCCCGCGACGCGGTCGAACAGCGTCTCGACGACGACGAGCGCCATCAGGTGTAGGGCAGCTCGGTCGGCGGGCGGACCGGCAGGCCGTCGATGCTGCGGTCGCGCGCCGCGTACTTGGCCAGCCGCTCGGCCGGAGCTTGCTTGGCGTGGTACTTGCGCAGCGTCTGGCGCTCGCGCTCGAGGGTCATCACCGGCACGCCCCAGCCGCACGACGCCTGCGCGCTGTCGACGGCGATGTCGAAAATCTGCCGCACCCCGCGCTCGATCGTGAAATGCGCGGCAAGGTCGGCGAACCCTGCGTCCTGCGGCAAAACTGGGACGCCGCGACCGTACAGCCGGTAGAGTAGCGCGCTCCGGTCGAAAGCGCAGAACAGGATCGTGATCCGCCCGTCAGCGACGAGGTGGGCGTGGGTCTCGTTACCCGACCCGCCGTAGTCGAGATAGGCGACGCGGTTGGGGCCGAGAACGCGGAAGGCGTCCATCCCCTTCGGACTGAGATTGATCCGCGCGTCCGGAGCGGCGGTCGCGACGAAGAACAGCGGCTGCGCCTCGACGAAGGCGCGGTGCTTGGCGTCGATCTCGGTGAACCACTCCATTGCGCTTCTCCCGACGCTAGGCCGCCGTGCCGCCGACGGTCAGCCCCTCGATCAGCAGTGTCGGCTGGCCGACGCCGGCGGGGACGCTCTGCCCGGCCTTGCCGCAGGTGCCGACGCCCTCATCCAGTGCGAGGTCGTTGCCGATCGCTTTGACCCGGGTCAACACGTCGGGACCGTTGCCGATCAGCGTCGCGCCCTTGATCGGGGCGCCCAAGCGGCCGTTCTCGATCCGGTAGGCCTCGGTGCAGCTGAACACGAACTTGCCGCTGGTGATGTCTACCTGACCGCCGCCGAAACTCTTGGCGTAGATGCCCGACCGCGCGCGCGACAGGATCTCGCCGGGGTCGTCGCTGCCGCCGAGCATGAAGGTGTTGGTCATCCGCGGCATCGGCGCGTGGGCATAACTCTCCCGCCGGCCGTTGCCGGTCGGCGCAACGCCCATCAGCCGCGCGTTGAGGCGGTCCTGCATATAGCCCTTGAGGATGCCGTCCTCGATCAGCACGGTGCGCTCGGTCGGCGTGCCCTCGTCGTCGATGGTCAGCGAGCCGCGCCGCGCGTCGATCGCGCCGTCGTCGACCACCGTTACCCCCGGCGCGGCGACGCGCTGGCCAACCATGCCGGCAAACGCGCTGGTCCCCTTGCGGTTGAAGTCGCCCTCGAGCCCGTGGCCAATCGCCTCGTGGAGGAGGATCCCGGGCCAGCCGGGGCCGAGGACGACGGTCATCTCGCCCGCCGGCGCGTCGACCGCATCGAGGTTGACCAGCGCCTGCGCCAGTGCGGCGTCGATCGCGCCCTGCCATGTCTCGGGCTTGAGCAGGTCGTCGTAGAGGTAGCGGCCACCCAACCCGTGGAAGCCGGTCTCGCGGCGGTCGCCGTTCGCCACCACGACCGAAACGTTGAGGCGGACGAGCGGGCGGATGTCGCGCGCGCGTTGACCATCGGCGCGGACGATCTCGACCACCGACCATGACCCGAGCAGGCTCGCCGATACCTGGACGACACGCGGGTCGCGCGCCCGTGCGGCGGCGTCGATCGCCTGGAGCAGCTCGACCTTGGCCTTGAACGGGATCGCCGACAGCGGATCGTCGGCGGTGTAGAGCTGGCGGTTGGTCCGCGGCAGGTCGAGGCTCGCGGTGCCGCCGTGGCCGCCGGCGACAACCTTGACCGTGTCGGCAGCGCGCCGGATGGCAGCGTCGCTGAGCTCGTTGGCGTGGGCGAAGCCGGTCGTCTCGCCGCTGACTCCGCGCAGGCCGAAGCCCTGCGTCGTGTCGAACGTCGCCGCCTTCAGCCGGCCGTCATCGAAGCTGAACGATTCGCTTGTAGCGTATTGGAGATAAAGCTCGCCGTCGTCGCATCCGGCGAGGGCATCGCTAACAAGCCGCTCGGTGCGCACCGGATCGAGGTCGGTATCGCGGTAGAAGATCGTCGCGGGATCGGGCATCGTCATGAGCCAGATATAGGGCGGCGGCGCGGAGAGGGAAGCGACGAAGTTGACGGCGTGGGCGATCGGCTGCGTCGACGGCGGGCGCATCGCCGGCGACCGGCGGCTCGCCCAGCGGAGCCATTTCGCCTCCGGCCCGTTTTCCGCTCATCGCGGCGATCGTCGCCGCGGCACAGGAGACCCCGCATGAGCGTCAAGGGCGAGATCAAGGAAGCCGCCGGCTTCGTCGAGTAAGAACTGTTCGAGCACGGCAAGTCGGCCGGCAGCCAGGAGAAGGCGCAGGCCGGCCGCGACCTGCGCAATGAGGGGCGGATCGAGGACGGGAAGCTGCCGAAGATGACGCCGCCGGGGACGGGGCACGAGGAGAAGTAGATGCCCGCTCTCCTCACTTCGCGTTGACCTTCCCCGCCCGGTGGGGAGGTCGCGCGAAGCGCTGCAGGGGGAGGATCGGGCGAGTAGTTAACCTACTGGCTCGACCTCCCCTCCGCCACCGCTTCGCGGTGCCATCTCCCCGCGCGGCGAGAAGGATCAAGTGTTTGGAAACTTGCACGTCAGTGCCCAACGTACCCCCGGCCGGTCGAGTTCGATCCGGCTGCAGTAGTTAAGTAGGTCGCGGCCGATCAGCACCCACGGCGGCTGCGCCTTCCGATGGCTTGCCGTGACGGTAATCGCATCGTCGTCCTGCTCGGCGCTGCTCGTCCCCGCTTTGGCACGTGCGTCGAGTTCCTTCGCCCGTGCTTCGGTTATCCGCGCCGCCGGCGCGATCAGCGGCAGGCCGAGGATTACAGCGCCCGGCATCGGCACCACGCGCTCGAACGGCAGCGCTGTTGCCGGAAAGGGGTGCCACAGCCCGACCTTGCCGGATCGCCGGATCATCCCCACCTTCTCCATGAGCTGCGCCGCGCGGCCGTTGAACAGCGTCTCGGCGCTCTTGAGGTCGAGAATGACGTGGACCTTCTCGCCGCCAATCTGGGCGATCATCGCCGCGTCGCCGCGTCCCTTGCGCCCGATGCCGTAGATCAGCCCGCCGGCGGGCGCGCCGGCCTGGGTGACGACGACGTGCTCGGCCGGCACGGCGAGGATTGAGACGACGCCGTCGTCGTCGTCCGACAGGTCCTTGTCGAACCAGATCGTCGGCGTCGTCGCCGCCGGCCGCCCGGCGATGGCGACGTCGTACAGATTGCCGCGGATCAGCGCGCTGCCGCCGGGCATCAGGTTCGACTTGAACGTCTGTTTGCCGATCAGGGGGAAGGCGCGCAGCCGTGCCCGCGCCGCGGGCGCGGCGTTGAGCAGCAGCGCCTTGTCGAAGCCGAGCGCGACGCGGACGCTGAGGTCGGTGTTCTTGACCCGGATGCGCGCGACCGGCTGCGGCGTGGCGGCGATCTCGATGCGGTCGGCGAGCGGCGCGGCGGGAGCAGGGGCGGCAGCCAGGAGCATCATCGTCATCCCGGCGCAGGTCGGGATCCATGACCTCGAACGCCCGAGTTGATGGGACCCGGCCTGCGCCGGGATGACACGCAAGGAGCGGCTACCGATGATCGGCCGGGCCGCCACTGAGGACGAACCGCCGGTCGCAGTAGCCGCAGTCGGCATAGCCGCTCGTTCCCATCTGGAGGTAGACGCGCGGGTGGCCATTGGGCCCGCCGGGCTCGTCGCCGTCGCACACGGCGCGGGTCGCGTCGACGTAGAAGACCTCGGGCGGCGGGATCGTGTCCATCGCACTGCGGCGTAGCAGACCGTGATGCGGCGCGGAAGTATGATCCTCCCCGCGGGGCGGGGGGCTCGCCGCGCTCGGCCGATCCCTTGCCGCTCTCCGCCGCCGCGCCTATCCCGCCCTCATGTCCGACTCTGCCATCGCCATCCGCGATCTCGAAAAGACCTACGCCGGCGGCAAGCGCGCGCTCGACCGGGTCAGCCTCGACGTGCCGCGCGGCAGCATCTTCGGCCTGCTCGGGCCGAACGGGGCGGGCAAGTCGACGCTGATCAACATCCTCGCCGGGCTCGTTCGCAAGTCGGGCGGCAGCGCGTCGATCTGGGGCTTCGACATCGACGAGCATCCGCGCAACGCCAAGGCGTCGATCGGCATCGTGCCGCAGGAGATCCTGTTCGACGCCTTCTTCACCCCGTTCGAGACGCTCGAGCTTCAGGCCGGGCTCTACGGCGTGCCCAGGGCCAAGCGGCGGACGATGGACCTGCTCCGCGCCGTCCGCCTCGACGACAAGGCGCACGCCTATTCGCGGACGCTGTCGGGCGGCATGAAGCGGCGCCTCCTCGTCGCCAAGGCGCTCGTCCATACCCCGCCGGTCCTCGTCCTCGACGAGCCGACCGCGGGCGTCGACATCGAGCTGCGCGCGCAGTTGTGGGAGTATGTTCGCGAGCTCCACGCCGGCGGCACGACGGTGGTGCTGACGACGCACTACCTCGAGGAGGCCGAGGCGCTGTGCGACCGCATCGCGATCGTCGACGGCGGCCGCATCGTCGCCAACGACCTGACCTCGACGCTGCTCGCGACGGCGCAGGACAAGATCATCGTTGTCACCGTCGACCGCGACCTCGACGCCGCTCCCGCCGGACTCGGCAGCCGGACCGAGGTCAAGAACCCGCGAACGCTCGCGATCACCTACGACAAGCGCGAGACGCAGGCCGGCGACATCCTCGCCCGGCTGAGCGAGGCGGGGCTCGGCATCGTCGACGTGTCGACGCGCGAGGCCGATCTGGAGGACGTGTTCCTCAAGCTGACCGCGCGCGCGGCGTGACCGCGCCGCACGCGTACGACGTCGTCGTCGTCGGCTCGGGCGCGGCCGGGCTGACCACCGCGCTGTCGCTCGCCGACCGCTACCGCGTCGTCGTCCTGTCGAAGGGCGGGGTGTCGGACGGGTCGACCGCGTGGGCGCAGGGCGGGATCGCCGCCGTTCTCGAGCCCGGCGACACGATCGACAGCCACGTCGAGGACACGATGGTCGCCGGGGCCGGCCTCAACGACCGCGCGGCGGTGACCTACGTCGCCGAACACGCGGCCGGTGCGATCGACCGCCTCGCCGACCTCGGCGTCCCGTTCAACGTCGGCGAGAGCGTAGGGGAGCGCTTCCACCTGACCCGCGAGGGCGGCCACAGCCATCGCCGCATCGCCCATGTCGACGACGCGACCGGCTGGGCGGTCCAGAACGCGCTCGCCAAGGCGGCGGCGGCGCACCCGAACATCACGCTCGCGATTGGCCACGCCGTCGTCGACCTGATCACCGAGCGCCACGTCGAGACGACCCGCTTCGTCGGCCGCGCATGCCACGGCGTCTACGCCTTCGACGTGGCGACGAAGCGCGTCGAGCGCTTCACCGGTCGCGCCGTCGTGCTGGCTACCGGCGGGGCGAGCCGCGTTTACCTGTTCTCGACCAACCCCGACGGCGCGACCGGCGACGGCATCGCGATGGCGTGGCGCGCGGGGTGCCGGGTGTCGAACATGGAATTCAACCAGTTCCACCCGACCTGTCTCTATCACCCCAAGGTCAAGAACTTCCTGATCACCGAAGCGATGCGCGGCGAGGGCGGACACCTCCTCCTCCCCAACGGCGAGCGCTTCATGAAGCGCTACGACGAGCGGCTCGAACTCGCCCCGCGCGACATCGTCGCGCGCGCGATCGACGCCGAGATCAAGCGGCTCGGTCTCAGCCACGTCCGCCTCGACATGACGCACCTTGGGGCGGACTTCATCGTCCACCACTTTCCGATGATCCACGCGCGGCTGCTCGACCTCGGCATCGACTGCACGCGCCAGTCGATCCCGGTCGTCCCGGCGGCGCACTATACCTGCGGCGGGGTCCTCGTCGACTTGGCCGGCCGCACCGACCTGCCGGGGCTGTACGCGGTCGGCGAGGTGTCGCAGTCGGGACTTCACGGTGCGAACCGGCTGGCGTCGAATTCGATCCTCGAATGCCTCGTCTTCGGCGTCGCCGTCGCCGACGACATCGCCCACTCGTGGGATGCGCTGCCCGAGCCGCCGCCGACCCGCGCGTGGGACGAGAGCCGCGTCACCGATTCGGACGAGGAGGTCGTCGTCAGCCACAACTGGGCCGAGATCCGCCAGTTCATGTGGGATTACGTCGGCATCGTCCGGACCAACAAGCGCCTCGAACGCGCCGCCCACCGGATCAAGACGCTGCGGAAGGAGGTCCACGACTATTACGGCGACTTCCGCGTCACCCCCGACCTGATCGAGCTGCGCAACCTCGTCCAGGTCGCCGACCTGATCGTCCGCTCGGCGCGGCGACGCCACGAGAGCCGCGGGCTCCACTACAGCCTCGACTATCCGGCGACCGATCCGGTGCCGCGCGACACCATCCTCGACCCGTGGAGCCGGGACTGAATCGTACGAAGGCGAAAGCGAAGTACACGCCCGCGACGTAATTTCGTTAATTCCTCGGTAGCTTGTCGGGACGCGCTTTTTTGCCAGGGCGGCAGGAATGCTGACGATGAGAAAGAGCGGGCCGCGTCGCGACCGAATCGCCTAGCGATCGTAGCGCGCACGGGGGGCTGTAGGACAGCGCTTTCAGGGCCTATCCTCTCCCGCTTGCGGGAGAGGCGACTCGCGCGCCAGCGCGGCGGGTGAGGGTGTACCCCAAGCCTGCATCCAGCGACTCACGCAATCGTGGCGGCCGACACCCTCACCCCGGGCCGCGCCTGACGGCGCGTCTCTCGCCCTCTCCCGCAAGCGGGAGAGGGAAGTGGTGGCGTCGGCGCGCCTTGGGCGTTAGGGTCCGCCGCTTCGCGAGCGCGGGGCACGAATGACGCTTGTCGGCATCATCATGGGTAGCCAGTCGGACTGGGCGACGATGCGCGCCGCCACCGATACGCTCGCCGCGTTCGACATCGTCCACGAGGTCCGCATCGTCTCGGCGCACCGCACCCCGCGACGGATGGTCGACTATGCCGAGGGCGCGGCGGCGCGCGGGTTGAAGGCGATCATCGCCGGGGCCGGCGGCGCGGCGCACCTGCCGGGCATGGTCGCGGCGTCGACCCGCCTGCCGGTGTTCGGCGTGCCGATCGAGAGCAAGGCGCTGTCGGGGCTCGATAGCCTGCTGTCGATCGTCCAGATGCCCGCCGGCGTGCCGGTCGGCTGCCTCGCGATCGGCCACGCCGGCGCGGTCAACGCGGCGCTGCTCGCCGCCGCGATGCTGGCGACGGGCGACGACGCGCTCGCCGCCCGCCTCGATGCGTGGCGCGCGGCGCAGACGGCGGGAGTGGCCGAAGCGCCCGAATGATCGCCCCCGGATCGACGATCGGCATCCTCGGCGGCGGCCAGCTCGGGCGGATGCTCGCGCTCGCGGCGGCGACGATGGGCTACCGCACCCACGTCTTCGCCCCCGAGGCCGAGCTGCCCGCCGGCGACGTCGCCGCCGAGGTGACGCGCGCCGCCTACGAAGACGGCGTCGCGCTCGACGCCTTCGCCGCCGCCGTCGATGTCGTCACGTACGAGTTCGAGAACGTGCCGGTGGCGACGGTCGAGCGGCTGGCGGCGCGGGTCGCCGTCCGCCCCGGCGCGTGGTCGCTCGAGGTCGCGCAGGACCGTCTTGCCGAGAAGCGCTTCATCGCGGAGGTCGGCGGCACGGCGGCCCCGTTCCGCGCGGTCGACAGCGAGGCCGAGCTGGTCGCGGCGCTGGCCACGGTCGGGACGCCGGCGGTGCTCAAGACGCGGCGGTTCGGCTACGACGGCAAGGGGCAGGCGCGGATCGCCACCCCCGCC
>CAHJWT010000010.1 GCA_903643075.1 Sphingomonadaceae bacterium
GTCGTCCGCCATTTTCGCCGCCGGCGGGCGCGATCGCCGGCCGACCCGCACCGGCATTCACCCCGCCGGCGATACGGCCGATGCCCGCGCCGATGCCGCAGCCGCGCCCGGCCCTGCCACCGCCGCGACCGCGCGAGGCGAACCCCAACGAGCGGCCGCGCTGATCTCGGCGTAAAGCTTCCGCCGGGCGGCCGCAGCGCGCGGGCCTTGCTTCGCGGCGTTGCACTGCACACTATGCCGCCGCGGCACCGCGCCGCGCGGAGCCGCCGTGCCGACCACCCGGGCCTTCGACGAGATGTACGGCCACCACGGCGCGGCGGCGGTGCGCGACGCCTATGCGCCGATCGCCGACTGGCTCGCGGAATCGCCGCACGACGTGATGACCGCGCGGCGGCGGCAGGCCGAGCTGTTCTTCCGCCGCATCGGCATCACCTTCGCGGTCTACGGCGACCCCGACGCCGCCGAGCGGCTGATCCCGTTCGACATCGTCCCGCGCATTCTCGGCAAGACCGAATGGTCGGCGATGGAGGCGGGGCTGGTCCAGCGCGTCACCGCGCTCAATTCGTTCCTCGCCGACATCTACGGTCCGCAGGACATCCTCCGCGCCGGCATCGTGCCCGAGGAGCTGGTTCTGCGGAACCCGGGCTTCAACGTCCAGATGATCGGCAAGCGCCCGGTCGGTGACATCTGGGTCCATATCGCCGGCATCGACCTCGTCCGCACCGACGCCGACGACTTCTACGTCCTCGAGGACAATGCCCGCACCCCGTCGGGGGTGTCGTACATGCTCGAGAACCGCGAGGTCATGCTCAAGCTCGTCCCCGAGCTGTTCGCCAAGTTCCGCATCCGTCCGGTCGAGACCTATCCCGACCTCCTCCTCGACATGCTCCACTCGATCGCGCCGTCGAACACCGGCCACGATCCGACCGCGGTCCTGCTGACGCCGGGACAGCACAACAGCGCCTTTTACGAACACAGCTTCCTCGCCGACAAGCTCGGCATCGAGCTGGTCGAGGGCAGCGACCTGTTCGTCGTCGACGAGAAGGTGTTCATGCGGACGACCGAAGGGCCGCGCCGCGTCGACGTGATCTATCGCCGCCTCGACGACGCCTTCCTCGATCCGCTCGTCTACCGCCCCGATTCGATGCTCGGCGTCCCCGGGCTGATGAGCGCGTACGACGCCGGCAACGTCTCGATCGCCAACGCCGTCGGCACCGGCGTCGCCGACGACAAGGCGATCTACAGCTACATGCCCGAGATCATCCGCTTCTATTCCGGCGCCGAGCCGATCCTGAAGAACGTGCCGACGTGGCGCTGCCGCGAGCCGGAGGCCCTGGCATATGTCCTCGACCACCTTCCGGAACTGGTGGTCAAGGAGGTCGACGGCTCGGGCGGCTACGGGATGCTCGTCGGGCCGCACGCGACGACCGGCCAGATCGACGAATTTACCGCCAAGCTCCGGGCGAACCCGGAGAAGTTCATCGCCCAGCCGACGCTCGCGCTGTCGACCTGCCCGACGCTGTGCGACGCCGGTGTCGAGGCGCGCCACGTCGACCTGCGGCCGTTCGTGCTGACCGGGACCAACGGTAGCCGGATCGTGCCCGGCGGGCTGACGCGGGTCGCGCTCGACCAGGGGTCGCTGGTGGTGAACTCGTCGCAGGGCGGGGGGACCAAGGACACGTGGGTGGTCGATGACTAAATCTCCCTCTCCGCTTGAGGGAGAGGGACGGCCGCCCTTTGGCGGCCAGGGAGAGGGTGAGTCCGGCGCAGGTCGCTCGCCCGGACTCGCCCTCACCCTGGCGGCGTCGCCGCCTGTCCCTCCCCCTCAAGGGGGGATGGACGACTGATGCTCTCGCGCACCGCCGGCAACCTCTACTGGGTCGGGCGCTACATCGAGCGGGCCGATTTCCTGTCGCGGCTGATCGAGGCGACGCTGCGGCTCGCGGCGCTGCCGTCGTCGTACGGCGGCATGACCAACGCGTGGGAATCGGCGCTCGAGGCGGCGTGGATGGCCGATGCCTACGCCGCCCACGGCGGCCCGGTCGACGAGGCGAGCGTCGGCGAGTTCCTGACGGTCGACCCGGGCAATCCGAGCTCGATCCGCCGCTGCCTCGAGGCCGCCCGCGCCAACGCCCGCGCGGTCCGCACCGCGCTGACGCTCGAAGGGTGGGAGGCGATCAACGGCGCGTGGCTCGACGTCCAGAAGTACGGGACGCATCTCGACGACCGCGACAAGCTCGGCACCCTCCTCGAAACGGTCAAGGCGTCGATGCTCGCCTTCGACGGCGCTGCCCACCGGACGATGCTACGCGGCGACGCCTACTGGTTCATCGCGCTCGGCAGCGCGGTCGAACGCGCCGACAACACCGCGCGGCTCCTCGACGTCAAGTACCACCTTCTCCTGCCGCGCGGCGAGCGGGTTGGCGGCAGCCTCGATTATTTCCAGTGGACGACGATCCTGCGCACGGTGTCGGCGCTGACCGCGTACCGCTGGGTCTATCGCGACACGGTCAAGCCGTGGCTCGTCGCCGATCTCCTCATCCTCAACCGGGCGATCCCGCGCAGCCTGATCAGCTGCTACGAGGAGATCCTCCGCCGCCTCGACCAGCTGTCGATCGCCAGCGCGCGGCGCGGGCCGGCACACCGCCTCGCGGCGTCGGGCTATGCCGGGCTCGACCAGGCCAAGATCGACACGATCTATTCGAACGGCCTCCACGAGTTCCTGCGCACCTTCATCGCCGACAACAACCGGCTCGGCGCGGCGATCGCCGAGCAGTATCTGTTCTGAGGGCGGCGATGCGGATCAGGATCGACTATACCACGGCCTACCACTATTCCGCGCCCGCGAGCGGCGTCGTCCAGATGCTCCGCCTCCAGCCGCGGTCGGGCACCGACCAGCTCGTTCACCGCTGGCGGATCGACGTCGACGCCGACGGCGCGCTCCGCCCCGGCACCGACGCCTTCGGCAACTGGACCCACCTGTTCACCGCCGACGGCGCCATCCGCCGCCTGACGCTGACCGTCACCGGCGAGGTCGACACCGAGGAGGCGCACGGCAGCGTTCGTGGCTTCGTCGAACCGTTGCCGTCAGCGACCTTCCTCCGCTCGACCGCGCTGACCACGCCCGACGCCGGCATCGCCGCCTTTGCACGGAGCCTCGGCGACGGGCCGGTGCTCGAGCGTCTCCACGCGCTCAATACCGCGCTCAACGCCACGATGTGCTTCGACGCCGCCGCGACCGGCACGGGCACCGATGCCGCCACAGCGTTCGCGCAGGCGTCAGGGGTATGCCAGGACTATACCCACGTATTCTGCGCCGCCGCGCGCACGATCGGGGTGCCGGCACGTTACGTCTCGGGCCACTATGTCCGCGCAGAGGCGCAGCCGGCGGGTCACGCGTGGGCCGAGGCGCTCGTCCCCGACCTCGGCTGGGTCGGCTTCGACCCGACCAACGGCATCTCGACGACGCCGGCGCACGTCCGCGTCGCGGTCGGGCTTGACTATCTCGACGCCGCTCCGGTCCGCGGCGCGCGGCGCGGCGGCGGGACCGAAACGATGACGGTCAGCGTCACCGCGGTCGACACCGGCCCGCGCTTGGGCCAGAGCCAGACGCTCGGCACGATGCGCCAGGCGCAGGGCTGGGGCGAGCAGGTGCAGGGATGACCAGCCGCACGAGGGCAACGTGACCTACTGCGTCGGCGTCCTCGTCGATGACGGGCTGGCGATGCTCGCCGATACCCGGACCAACGCCGGGCTCGACAACGTGTCGAGCTACCGCAAGCTCCGCATCATGGACGTCGGCCCCGGCCGGACGATGGTCGTCGCCAGCGCCGGGTCGCTGTCGGTGACGCAGGCGGCGCTGACCCGGCTGTCCGACGCGATGCTCCTCGCCGAGGCGGAACCGGCCGATCCACCGACCGAAACGCTGCGGACCGCGCCGACGATGTTTCGCGCCGCGACCCTCGTCGGCCAGGCGCTCCACGCCGCGCGGGCGGCGGTCGACGAGGCGGTCGGCGGCGACAAGGTCTCGACCGGGGCGTCGCTCCTGTTCGGCGGGTGCATCGCCGGGCGGCGGCCGCGGCTGTTCCTCGTCTATTCGAGCGGCAACTTCATCGAGTGCCAGCCCGACACGCCGTACCTCCAAATCGGCGAGCACAAGTACGGCAAGCCAATCCTCGACCGTGTCGTGACGTGGGAGACGACGCTCGAGGAGGCGGTCAAGGTCGCGCTGATCAGCTTCACCTCGACGATGCGGTCGAACCTCGCGGTCGGCCTGCCGATCGACCTGATGCAGCTCCGCGCCGGTGCCAGCGAGCCCGAACTCGTCCACCGCATCACCGACGACGACGCCTATTACCGCGAGCTGACCGAGCGCTGGTCGGCGGCGATGCGCGTCGCGACGAGCGCGATCCCGCCGCCGCCGTATGGCGAGGCGGGCCGGCAGGGCGTGCTGGTGTAGGACAATGTTCCACGTGGAACATTTTGTTGGCGGCTAACCCGTTGGGAAAATCGTCGTTCCCTCCCGGCGGGACGCGGCGATATGACGATCGGCGCGACGATCGCGCGGTGATTTGCCTGACGACGCTGCCGCTATTTCGCGGTGACGACCGTGACGACGCATCGCGGCCACCGTGACGATCCCGCGGCGCGGTTCGTCACGCGGCGACGGCGACCGGCGCGGTGGCGCGCGCGCGGAGCATGACCGCGAGCATCAGCCCCGCCCCGGCGACCCCGGTCATCGCGAGATAGCCCGGCGCGCCGACCCGGTCGTAAAGCGGCCCCGACACCAGCACCGCTGCGGCATAGGTCGGCGCGTTGGCGATCCCCATGTAGATCATCTGCGCGGTCGGCGTGCGGTCGTCGCCGTACATCGCCTGGATGAAGCGCATCCCGCCGAGGAAGGTCGCGGCGAAGCTGAGCGCGTGGAGCAGCTGGAGCGGGATCAGCACCCACAGCGGCGGCAGTGCCGCGAGCGCGGTCCACCGCACGACGGCGCCGAGGCCGCCGGCGACGATCAGCGTTTCGGGGCGGAATCGGCTCGTCCAGCCGCCGAGGAAGATGAGGAAGCCGACCTCGGCGAGCGTCCCGATGTTCCACAGCAGGGCGATGGTGTTGCCCGAGAAATGCTGGACGTTCGACCAGACTAGCGACCCGGCGACGTAGAGGAAGGCGGCCGACGCCTGGATCAGCCCGGCGGCGAAGATGAACAGCGCGAAGGCGGGGTTGCGCATCATGCCGAGGCCGTGGGCGAGGCGCTCGCCGAACGGCTCGTGGGCCTCGGCGCGGGCGGTGTTCGGTTCGGGCGGCATCCACGCCGAGGCCGCGATCATCACCGCCGAGACGCCGAGGAGGAAGCCCCAGATCGGCCAGTAGCCGTGCGTCCGGTCGTCGAGGAAGCCGACCGTCGTCGTTCCCGCGACGAACGCGGCGCTGGCGAGGCCGCGGGCGACGCCGTACGGCGGGCGTCCGACCCGGGTCAGCCGCAGCAGCGTCGTCTCGACCACCGGCAGCAGCCCCCAGAAGGCGATGTCGAGGACGAGGATCAGTGCGAACACCGCAACGAACCCGGTCAGCAGCCCGAGGACGGCGAACCCCGCGGTCAGCACGATCGTGAACATGAACAGCGGCGCGCGGCGGTCGCTGCGCCCGTCGGCCCACGCCGCCGTCAGCGGCCCGGCCGCCGCGCGGCTGAAGCTGGCGATCGCCAGCACCACGCCGATCTCGGCCCCTGTGAAGCCGTGGACCTTCTCGAGCCACAGCGGCAGGAACGGGATCAGGCACCCGAACCCGGCGAAGTAAAGGCAGGCAAGGACGGTAGCGCGGACGGCGGGGGTCATGGGGGCACTGTGGGTTGAGGCGGCGTGCCGGGCAAGAGCCGGTGTTGCCCTTGCGAGATGCGATGATTATATGTATCTCAATCGCGATACGGAGAAGGTCGATGCCGTCGAGTTCGATGCTGCACGTACGGATGGACGAAGCAACCAAGGCGCGGGGCACCGCCGTGCTCGACGCGATCGGCCTGTCAGCGTCGGATGCCGTGCGCCTGCTCTACCACCGGCTGATCGCCGACCAGGCGTTTCCGCTCGAACTCAAGGTTCCCAACGCCGAGACGCGAGCGGCGATGGCGGAAGCCGAGGCGATCATCGCCGAAGGTCGCGCGCGCTTCGCCGATGGGGAAAGCTTGATCGCACACCTCGATGCCGCCATCGGCAAATAAGCGGGTCGCGCTGCCACGCGCCACCGACCACGCCAAATCCTTCGTCAAGGATTGGCAGCGACTGTCGCGTGCGGGGCGACACGACTTGAGCCGTCTCAAGGCGGTCATGCTCCTGCTCGTCGCCAACGACGCGCCACTCGGACCCGAGTGGCGGGATCATCCGCTGAAGGGCAACTGGGCCGGCCATCGCGAGTGCCACGCCGGCGGCGATTTTCTGCTCATCTATCTCGTTGACGAGAACGCCGGGCCGAGTGGAACGATCGTCTTCGTCCGCGCCGGCACCCACGCCGACCTGTTCAACGAGTAGCTCAAAACCCGAACGTCAGCGTCCCGAAATACTGGCGCGGGGGCAGCGGGAAGGCGTTGTAGGTGTTCGCCGCCGCGCCGATGGTCAGCGTCGACTGCGCCTGGATGTTGGTCACGTTGGTGACGTTGAGGCTCGCGGTGAGGGCGTGGAGGTGATAGCGCTCGGGATCTGGCAGCGTCCACGCCAGCCGCAGCGCGAGGGTGAAGTACGGGTCGACCGACAGGTCGTTGGTGAAGGTCGTGTAACGGCCGCCGATATAGTCGCCGATCGCCTGCACCTCGAACCCGCCCGCGCTCGCGGTGACGACCGACTTGTTGAGCCAGTCGGGCGAGCCGGGGACCTTCTTGCCCGCCGTCGGCACGATCGTCGGCGGCACCCCGACCGAATAGTTATCCTCGTAGTGCGAGTCGTTGTAGCTGATCGCATCGTAGATCGAGAAGTGCGGCCCGAAGCGCAGCGTGCCGGCGACATCGGCCCCGGTCGTCGACACCGAGCCGACGTTGGCGAGGATCGTCGCGCCGCTGACGATCGCGGTGATGACCGTCGTCGGGCTGAGCGCGAGCAGTCGGTTCGAGAAGTCGACGTGGTAGACGCTCGCCTGGCCGTCGAAGCCGGTGATCGGTCCGAAGTGGAAGCTGCGGTGGCTGCGGACGCCGCCCTCGTAGGTCCAACTCGTCTCGGGGCGGACGGTGCGCTTGAAGTCGTCGAACACCGATTGCGCCCCGAGCGCGAACGGCGACAGCCCCGCCGCCGCGCTCGTCTGGAACTGCCGGATGTTCTTCTGCGCGTTGACGAACAGCTGCTCGTTCGGCGTCAGGTCGAACAGCGCGCCCGCCTCGGGCAGGAAGATATAATCGGTGTCGAGGTTGCCGACGGGCAGCGCGGTCGAGTTGGTGAACGACCCCGGGATCGGCTGGACCGGCACGTCCTGCCGCGCGCGCTGGAAGGTCGACTTGAAGCCGGCGAGCAGCGTCAGGCGCGGGAAGACGTGCCACGTGTCCTGGATGTGGCTCTGGATCTCGTCGACGTGGACGCTGCTGCCGTACTGGGTGATCAGCGGCGACTCGTACTGGTCGGGGCGGGTGTACGGCGTCGACGGCGGGCTGGCGGCGACCGCGTACCAGCGGCGGAAGGCCGACGACGCCTGCCGCTCGTACCAGCCGCCGACCTCGATATCGTGGTGGCCGAGCGTCAGATTGAGCGTCGAGACGATGCCTTCGCGGTTGATCCGGTACTCGGTCGTCCGTGCGGCCTCGCCCGAGCCGCCGAAAATGGTCGACAGCCGCGCGAGGTTGGCGGGCGTCGTCGCCGCGCCGCCGAACGGGCTCGGATAGTAGAAGCTGAACAGCTGCGGCAGCCCGGCGGCGGTGATCGGCCCGGCGACGACGCCGAGGCCGTCGTTGTGATGGAGGTAGGCGAGATTGGTCCACGTCGCGTGGTCGTTCAGGTGCCACTCGTACTTGCCGTAGACGAGGTAGTCGCGGCGCTGCGCATCGGAGTAGAAGTTCTGGTAGTTCGACCCAGGTGCGGCGTTGATCGCGGCGTACTGCGGCGACTGGTAGTAGGCGACCGACCCGGCGAAGTTCGGATAGAGGAACGGCCGCGTGTACGGCGCGGTGGTGCGGTTGTCGACCGCCGCCGCGGTGGCCGTCGCCGGGCGGACGACATAGGCGGTCGCGTCCTCGTTCGGCTCGGCCTTGTCGGAATAGGCGGCGTAAAGCGTCAGCTTGCCGTTGTGGTCGTCATGGACGAACTTGGCGTTCGCCGCCCAGCCACCCTGGTGACCGTCGAAGTCCCACGCGCGGGCGTCGAGGTGATCGGCCGATACGTAAAAGGCGTTGTTGCCGGCGAACTTGCCGCTGTCGATGCGGAGGAACTCGCGGAACGCGCCGTAGCTGCCCGCGAGCGACGACCCCGACACCCCGAAGCGGTCGGCGGGGTCGCTGGTGAAGGTGTCGATCGTCCCGCCGAGGTTCGACGTCGACGCGGTGCCGAGGTCGCCCGCGCCGCTCGCCAGCGTCACCCGCGCGACGTTCTCACTGATCACCGCGCGCTGCGGCGACAGGCCGTTGTAGTTGCCGTACTGCTGGTCGCCCAGCGGCACCCCGTCGAGGGTGTAGCCGAGCTGCTGCGCGTTGAAGCCGTGGATGTAGAGCGAGATGTTCTGCTCGTTGTTGCCGAACGGATCGGCGGTCAGGTAGGTCACGCCGGGCAGCGTCTGCAGCGCCTTGAGCGGCGATATCCCCGGTAGGATCGCCTGGATCTGCGGCCCCTCGATCTCCGACACGGCGCGGGTGCGGCGCGAGGTGACGACGATATCCGACGCCGCGTCGCTGGCCATCTCGCCGCCGTCGATCGTGTCGCTGGCCGGGGTCGCCGGAGCCGCCGCCGGCGCGGCGGCGTGAGCCGCACCGGCGAGCGCCGACGACGCGAGCAGGGCCATCAGAATCGTTCCGCGCATCGCCGCCACCTTTATGTTGCAGCGCGGCAGTAGGGCGGCTGTTCGACACTTTGGTGAAGGCACGATGGCAATCGCGTGACGGGTTTGCGCGGCCGGCCGACAGTGGCCTAGATGCCACAAACCTGGGGAGAGAGACAATGCCGCTACCCGAACTGTTCGACCTGACCGGCCAGACGGCGCTGATCACCGGCTCTTCGCGCGGGATCGGCAAGGCGATCGCGCACCGGATGGCCGAGCACGGCGCGAACGTCGTCGTGTCGTCGCGCAAGGCCGACGCGTGCGACGCCGCGGTCGCCGAGATCAACACCGCCGTCGGCCGCGACGCGGCGGTGGCGATCCCCGCCAACATCGCGGCGAAGGACGCGCTCCAGGCGCTCGTCGACCGGACGCTCGACCGCTTCGGGCGGATCGATGCCCTCGTCTGCAATGCCGCGTCGAACCCCTACTACGGCCCGCAGGCCGGCATCTCCGACGACCAGTTCGGCAAGATCCTCCAGAACAACATCGTCTCGAACCACTGGCTGATCGCGATGGTCGCGCCGGCGATGGTCGCGCGGCAGGACGGGACGATCACGATCATTTCGTCGATCGGCGGCCTGCGCGGGTCGACGATCATCGGGGCGTACTGCATCTCGAAGGCCGCCGACATGCAGCTCGCGCGCAACCTCGCCGCCGAGTACGGGCCCGCGAACGTCCGGGTCAACGCGATCTGCCCCGGGCTGATCAAGACCGACTTCGCCAAGGCGCTGTGGGACGACCCCGCGACGCTCGAGGCGTCGACCCGCGGTGCCCCCCTGAAGCGCATCGGCGTCCCCGACGAGATCGCCGGCATGGCGGTGTTCCTCGCCGGTAAGGCGGGCGCGTTCACCACGGGGCAGAGCTTCGTCATCGATGGCGGCGCGACGGTGGTGTGAGGGGGCGGGCGGCATCCCTAATCTCATGCTGTCATCCCCGCGACAGCGGGGACCCATGACCTCAGAGGTTCGAGTTCATGGGTCCCCGCTTTCGCGGGGATGACAGATTGGGGTTTGAGGGTACGCGAGCGCGCTATAGTTTGCTGCGCACATCGGGGGACTTAAATGCGCCATATCCTGCTTGCCGCCGTCCTGCTCGTCGCCGCCGCGCCGGCCGTGGCCGACACGGTCGTCATCCGCGCCGGGCGGCTGATCACCGACGCCGCGCTGCCGGCGCGGGGGGCCTCGTCGATCATCGTCACCGACGGCAAGATCGTCAGCATCGGCCCGGCCGACGCCGCCGTGCCCGCCGGCGCGCGGGTGATCGACCTGTCGACCAAGACGGTCATGCCCGGGCTGATCGACGCGCACGTCCACCTGACGCAGGACAGCGGGCTGCCGTGGTATGCGACGCTGCGGCCGAAGTTCTCCGAGCCCTACGCCGCGACGACCGGTCTCAAGAACGCGCTGATCACCGCGCGCGCGGGCTTCACCACGGTGCGCGACGCCGGCGGACCGACGCTCGCCAGCCTCGCGATGCGCGACGCCGTCGCCGAGGGGGCCTTCCCCGGGCCGCGCATCTTGGTCGCCGGCGCGCCGCTGTCGATCAGCGGCGGCCACGCCGACAACACCGTCGGTCTCGCTCCCGAGATCGCCGACGGGATCAACGCCAGCGGGCAGAACTCGAGCGTCTGCGACACCCCCGATGCGTGCTTCGTCGTCGTCCGCAAGCTCGCCGCCAAGGGGGTCAACCAGATCAAGTTCATGGCCACCGGCGGTGTCCTCGACGACGGCGCGATCGGGCTCGAACAGCATTTCACCGATGCCGAGATGAAGGCGATCGTGACCGCCGCGCATGGCGTCGGGCTGAAGGCGATGGCGCATGCCCACGGCGCGCGCGGGATCGAGGCGGCGGCGAACGCCGGCGTCGATTCGATCGAGCACGGCACCTACCTCGACGACCGCGCGGCCAAGGCGATGAAGGCGCACGAAACGTGGCTGGTCCCGACGCTGATGGCGTACGAAGGGCTGAAGCTCCACGTCGGCAAGAACTTCTACACGCCCAACGTCGAGGCGAAGGCACTCGAGACGATGAAGATCGTCGGCCGCAACATCGGCGTCGCGCAGAAGAACGGCGTCCGCATCGCGCTCGGCACCGACGCCGCGGTCTATCCGCACGGCCGCAACGCCGAGGAGCTGGCGCTGATGGTCGACCACGGCATGACGCCGACCAACGCGCTCGTCGCCGCGACCAAGGGCGCGGCCGAGCTGCTCGGCGTCGGCGCGGTCACCGGGACGCTTGACCCCGGAAAGGCGGCCGACCTGATCGCGATCGACGGCGACCCGCAGCGCGACCCGAAGGCGGTGCTCAGTGTCAGCTTCGTGATGACGGCGGGGCGCGTCGTGCCGATGAGATGAGCTGCTGAAAGGGGGAAGAGACATGACACTGCTGATCCTGGCCGCCGCCGTCGCCGCGAGTGCGGGCGGGGCACCGACCGCCGATCTTGCCCGCGGCGAATATCTCGTCACGCGGGTGACGCTGTGCGGCGACTGCCACACGCCGAAGGGAGCGACCGGCGCGCCAGTCGCGGCGAAGGCGCTGACCGGGGCACCGTTTCCCGGCGGTCCGCCGGGCAATCCCAACTTCGCCCATTATGCGCCCGCCATCGCCGGCCTGCCGGCGGGGCGCACCGCGGCGGCGCTGGCGACGCTGCTCGAATCCGGGGCCTACCCCGATGGCCACACGCCGCGCCCGCCGATGCCGCCGTACCGGCTTGCCCCGGCCGACGCCGACGCCGTCGCGGCGTATCTGGCGACGCTCCGCCGCTGAGTGATTAGCTCGAGCGAGACGGTATTCCGTGTCTGTCATCCCCGCGAAAGCGGGGACCCATGAACTCACAGGTTCGTGGTCATGGGTCCCCGCTTTCGCGGGGATGACAGCAAGTAAGCGACGCCGTTAGAACAGCGGCTTCCCGTCGGCCATCGGTAGGCTCACCCCGAGCAGCTTCGCCGCCGTCGGGGCGATGTCGCGCATGTCGATCTCGCCGATGCTCCCGCGCCGGGGGACGCCGGGGCCGGCGGCGAAGAAGGCGGCGCGCATCTCGGGGTGCGTCGGAAAATAACCGTGCGTCCCCTTCTGCGACGACGGCGATACCATCGCGTCGCCGTGCCCCATCGCGAAGCCGGGCCGGAAGTCGATCCAGAAGCTCGCCTGTCCCGTCCCCCCGAGGCGCGCGACCTCGGCCGCGTCGGCGACGTGGTCGATGCCAAGAGACGGATCGCCGGCGAGCTTGGCCAGCAGTGCCGCGACCTTCACCTTGACCGCGTCGTCGTCGGGGTGCGCGAGGACCACCGCGACCGACGCGCCGCCCCACAGCGCCGCGTCCCACGCCGTCACCTTGCGCGTCTTGGGATCGAGGGTGATCAGCCCCGCGTCGACGAAGGCGCGCTCGAGGTCGACCGAGTGCTCGACAGGCGCGAAGCCGTGGTCGGAGACGACGACAACGGCGAGGTCGGGCTCGGCCGCGCGCGCGGAAGCGATCAGCCGCCCGACGGCGGCGTCGATCTGCGCCAGCGTCGCCTTCGCCTTGGCCGACCCCGGTCCGGTCTCGTGCTCGAAATGGTCAAGGCTCGACAGGTGGAGGGTGAAGAACGCCGGCTTGTCGAGCGCATAGACCGCCGCCGCCTCGGCGACCTTGGCATCGTCGGTCGCCGCATCTTCGCCGAACATGAGGTCGGTGTTGACGCCGCTCTTCGCCTCGACCCGCGCCGGCAGGCCGGGGGTGGCGAGCGCGCGGATCAGCTTGACGTCCTCGGGGATGCGCGCGCGCCAGTATTCGGGGAAGTTGTCGTCGATCGCCGCCGCGCCGACGCTGACCGGCCAGGCGATCGACGCGACCTTGCCACCGCTCGCGTGGACCGCGTCCCACAGCGTCGGCACCTTGATGTCGCTCGCGTACCAGTACCAGCCGCCTGAGTTCTGGCCCTTCGGATCGAAGGTCGTATTGTTGGCGATGCCGTGCTTCGCCGGCCAGACGCCGGTGATCAGCGTCGTATGGTTGGGGTAGGTCACCGTCGGCAGCGCGTTGCGGACCCCGGTCGCATAGGTCCCCGCCGCCATCAGCGCGCGGAGGTTGGGCGCGGCGAAGCCGCGGCTGGCGTCGATCACGTCGGCCGGCCGCAGCCCGTCGATCGAGATCATCAGCACTGGCGCGGCCGGCGCGGCGGTCGCGACGAAGCCGAGGGTCGCGGCCAGCGTCGCGGCGAGACGGGCGAGCAGGGTCATCGGCGTCGGCCTCCGGTTCGTCGCGACTATCTGCGACGATTATGACGCGGCGGTGACGACGATGCCATGGCCGGCGTGATTGACGCCGTGCGACCAAAGCGTTTACGCGGCGTTGCCGGCGCTTGGGGGGCGCGTCGTCCGACCGCGCCCGTGGAGCCGCCCCGCCCGATGACTCGCCTGCCTTCCCGCCTCGCGACGACGGCCTGCCTCGCGGCGGCGCTGGCGGCGGCCGGGTGCAAGAAGAAGGACGACAAGCCCAAGCCCGCCCCCGAGGCCGGTTACATCGTCCTCAAGACCGAGACGGTGCCGCTGTTCATCGAGCTGACCGGGCGGACCAGCGCATTCGAGACGTCCGACGTCCGGCCGCAGGTCGCCGGACTGATCCTCGCGCGGACCTTTGTCGAGGGGTCGATCGTCCGCAAGGGACAGGTCCTCTACAAGATCGACCCCGCACAGTACCGCGCCGCGCTGGCGCAGGCGAAGGCCAACCTCGCCAGCGCCGAAGCCAATGCGGTCGCGACCCGGATCAAGGCCGAGCGCTACAAGCCGCTCGCCGATATCCAGGCGGTGGCCAAACAGGACTATACCGACGCCAAGGCCGTCGCCGACCAGGCCGCCGCCGCGGTCGCGCAGAACCGCGCCGCCGTCCGCGCCGCCGAGATCAACCTCGGCTTCACCGACATCCCGGCGCCGATCACCGGCCGCGTCGGCCGGTCGCTGGTCACCACCGGCGGCCTCGTCACCGTCGGCCAGACGACCGCGCTGACGACGATCCAGCGCCTCGACCCGATGTTCGTCGACATCCAGCAATCGTCGGCCGACCTCCTCGACCTGCGCCGCAAGCTGGCGAGCGAGGGGCGGGTCGCGTCGTCGGCGACGGTCGCGGTCGACCTCGGCAACGGCCAGGACTACGGGGCCAAGGGCCACGTCGAATTTGCCGAGGCGGTCGTCGACCCGGCGACGGGCACGGTGACGCTCCGCGCGCGCTTCCCCAACCGCCAGGGCATCCTCCTGCCCGGCATGTTCATCCGCGCGCGATTGAGCCAGGAGACGGCGGTAAACGCGATCCTCGCGCCGCAGGCGGGCATCGCCCGCGACCCGAAGGGCAACGCGACCGCGCTCGTCGTCGTCCGCGACGACCCGAAAGACCACAAGTCTGACGACAAGAAGGGCGGGGACGACAAGTCGGGCGATGGCAAGAAGGACAAGGGCGACAAGTCGGGCGGCGACAAGTCGGGCGCCGACAAGTCGGGCGGCGACAAGTCTGGCAGCAGCAAAGGCGGCGGAGGCGGCGGCTCGGGCGGGGGTGGCGGCGAGGGCGGCAAGCCGCCGCAGCCGACCGGCTGGACCGTCGCCAGCCGCGACGTCACGGTCGACCGTACCGTCGGCGACAAGTGGCTGGTGACGCGCGGGCTCAAGGCCGGCGACCAGCTCGTCACCGAAGGCGCGAGCAAGCTCAAGCCGGGGCAGCCGGTCCGTCCCGTCGCGGCCGGATCGAAGCCGCAGCAGCCCGCGGGCAAGGACGACGACAAAGCGTCGGGTGACACGTAGGCGTGATCGAGCCTGAATGATCTCGAAAGTCTTCATCGATCGGCCGATCTTCGCGTGGGTGCTGGCGATCATCGTCATGCTCGGCGGCATCGGCGGCGTCCTGTCGCTGCCGATCGAGCAGTATCCCGACATCGCCCCGCCCGCGGTCAACATCCGCGCGACCTACCCGGGAGCGTCGGCCGAGACGCTCGAAAGCTCGGTCACCCAGGTCATCGAGCAGCAGCTGACCGGGATCGACGGGCTGATCTACTTCCAGGCAACGTCGAACAGCGCCGGCGCGCTGACCCTGACCGTCACCTTCGAGAAGGGGACCAATCCCGACATCGCCCAGGTCCAGGTCCAGAACAAGGTCAGCCAGGCGCTGCCGCGGCTGCCGCAGCAGGTCCAGCAGCAGGGCCTGATCGTCACCAAGTCGAATGCCGACTTCCTGATGGTCCTGTCGATCTACGATTCGTCCGACAAGACGACGAGCGGCGACGTCGCCGACTATCTCGTCTCGACCCTTCAAGATCAGCTCGCGCGGATCAAGGGCGTCGGCGACTATACCGTGTTCGGCGCGCAGTACGCGATGCGGATCTGGCTCGATCCGTTCAAGCTGGCGAGCTTCAGTCTCGACGCGAGCGACGTGATCAGCGCGATCAATGCCCAGAACACGCAGATCGCCGCCGGCCAGCTCGGCGCGCAGCCGGGCCCCGACAGCCAGATGCTCTCCGCCATCGTCACCGAGCGGACCCGCCTGACGACGCCCGACCAATTCAAGACGATCGTCGTCAAGACCCAGCCCGACGGGTCGAAGGTGCTGCTGAAGGACATCGCCCGGGTCGAGCTGGGGCAGGAGAACTACACCAACACCGGCCGGCTGAACGGCCATCCCGCGGTCGGCATGGCGATCCAGCTCGCGCCGGGGTCGGACGCGCTCAAGACCGCCGAACAGGTTAAGGCGGCGGTCGCCGACGCCGCCAAGTCGTTCCCCAGCGGCTACAAATACGCCTTCCCGCTCGATTCGACAGCGTTCATCAAGCTGTCGGTCCAGGAGGTGATCAAGACGCTGTTCGAGGCGATCGTCCTCGTCGTCATCGTCATGTTCGTCTTCCTTCAGAGCTGGCGCGCGACGCTGATCCCGGCGATCGCGGTGCCGGTCGTCCTCCTCGGCACCTTCGGCATCCTCGCCGTCGCCGGCTTCTCGATCAACACGCTGACGTTGTTCGGGCTGGTCCTGTCGATCGGCCTTCTCGTCGACGACGCGATCGTCGTCGTCGAGAACGTCGAGCGGGTGATGGAGGAGGACCCCGACATCAGCCCGCGCGACGCGACGATCAAGTCGATGGGCGAGATCCAGACCGCGTTGATCGGCATCGCCATGGTCCTGTCGGCGGTGTTCCTGCCGATGGCGTTCTTCGGCGGATCGGTCGGCGTCATCTACCGCCAGTTCGCGCTGACCATCGTCAGCTCGATGATCCTGTCGGTGCTCACCGCCCTGATCCTGTCGCCGGCGCTCGCCGCGCACCTGCTCAAGCGGCCCGACGACAAGAAGGAGCCGGGGCGCATCGGCCGGCTGGGCAAGCGCTTCAACGACTGGTTCAACCGCACCGCCGACCGCTACCGCGACCGGGTCGGGAAGACGATCGACGGCCCGCGGTGGTGGCTGATCGGCTACGGCATCGTCGTCGCGGTGCTGGTCGCCGCGTTCGTCGCGCTGCCGACCGGCTTTCTCCCCAACGAGGACCAGGGCTATGCCCAGCTCCAGTACATCATGCCGCCCGGTACGACGCAGGCCCGCGCCGTCGCCGTCGCCAAGGATGTCGAGGCGCACTTCGCGCAGGCTGAAAAGAAGGACGTCGACATCGCCTATGTCGTCCTCGGCCAGAACAACGCCGGCACCGGGCAGAACGTCGCGCGCGGTTTCATCCTGTTCAAGCCATGGGACCAGCGGACAAAGAAGGGCGAGGACGCCGCCACGATCGTGACGCGGTCGCAGAAGCAGCTCGCCAGCCTGCGCGACGCCCAGTTCACCGCGTTGAACCCGCCGCCGGTCCGCGGCCTCGGCCAGGCGGCGGGGTTCACCATGGAGCTGGAGAACACCGGCGGGCTCGACCGCGCGACCTTCCGCCAGCGCGTCGATGCGCTGCTGGCGCAGGCCAAGGCCGACACCGGGCTGACCAGCGTCCGGCTGAACGGCCTCGACGACGTCCCGACGCTCGCGGTCGATGTCGACGCCGAGCAGGTCGGCGCGCTCGGCCTGACCCAGGCCGAGGTCGACCAGACGCTCGCGGCGGCGTGGGGCGGCATCTACGTCAACGACTTCATCGACCGCGGCCGGGTCAAGCGCGTCTACATCCAGGGCGACGCGCCGTTCCGCAGCAGACCTGAGGACCTGTCGAACTGGTACGTCCGCAACGCCAGCGGCTCGATGACGCCGTTCACCGCCTTCGCCCGTACCCGCTGGCAGCGGACGCCGACGACGCTCCAGCGCTACAACGCACATCCGTCGTTCGAGCTCGCCGGCGAGGCGGCGCCCGGGTCGAGCAGCGGCGCGGCGATGAAGCGGATCACCGACCTCGCCGCCAAACAGCCGGGGACCGCGGTCGAGTGGAGCGCGCTGTCGTACCAGGAGCGCCTGTCGGGCGGGCAGACGCCGATCCTCTACTCGCTGTCGATCCTTGTCGTCTTCCTGTGCCTCGCCGCGCTGTACGAGAGCTGGTCGATCCCGATCTCGGTGCTCCTCGTCATCCCGCTCGGGCTGGTCGGGGCGACGCTGGCGGTGACGCTCCGCGGGCTGACTAACGACGTCTACTTCCAGGTCGGGCTGCTGACGACGATCGGCCTGTCGGCCAAGAACGCGATCCTGATCATCGCCTTCGCCGAAGAGGCCGAGAAGGGCGGCAAGTCGCCGGTCGACGCCGCGCTCGAAGCCGCGCGCCTGCGGCTGCGGCCGATCATCATGACCAGCCTCGCGTTCATCTTCGGCGTCATCCCGCTCGCCATCTCGACCGGCGCCGGCGCGCAGAGCCGGATCGCGATCGGCACGGCGGTGGTCGGCGGGATGCTGACCGCGACGGGCCTCGCGATCTTCTTCGTGCCGCTGGCCTTCGTGCTGGTCCGCAAGCTGTTCGCCGGCAAGGATGCGAAGGGCAAGGATGCAAAGGGCAAGGACGCGAAAGGCAAGGACGACGACCGCAAGCCCGACGCGTCGCAACCGCCGCCCGACCAGCTGGCGCTCCCGGCCCCCGCCGACACGCCGCTGCTGCCCGCGCCGGGGCATCCGGCGTGAGCCGCCGCCCCGCCGGCAAAGCCGGCAAGACCCGCACGATCGCCACGCTGCTGGCGCTGACCGCGCTCGCCGCGTGCAGCCTCGATCCGCACTACCACCGCCCCGAACCGGCGATCCCGCCGAGCTGGCCGGTCGGCAACGCCTATCTCAAACAGGAGGAGGCGGCGCTGCCGTCGCTCGACTGGCGGCAGGTGTTCGTCGATCCGCACCTCCAGGCGGTGATCGAGCTGGCACTGGCGAGGAACCAGGACCTCGCCCTCGCCGCCGCCAACATCGAGGCGGCACGCGCGCAGTACCGTGTCCAGCGCGCGCAGCTGCTGCCGACGATCGACGCGACCGGCCGGGTCACGACGACCCGCGGCCTGATCAGCAGCAGCAGCGGGACGAGCGGCACCACGGGTGGCACGGGCGGCACGGGCACGACCGGCACCGGCGGGACCGGCACCGGCGGGACCGGCACGGGAGGGGCGGGCACCGGCGGCACGGGCACCACCGGGACCACCGGTGCGACCGGCGGCGACCGGACGGTCTACTCGGCCCAGCTCGGCGTGACCGCGTTCGAGATCGACCTGTTCGGCAAGCTCCACAGCCTCGCCCGCGCCAGTCTCCAGCAGTATTTCGCGACCGAGGCGGCGGCGCGCAGTACCCGGCTGATGCTCGTCGCCAACGTCGCCGACGCCTATCTCGCGCTGGCCAGCGACCGCAGCCTGCTCGGCATCGCGATCGACACCGAGGCGAGCGCGCAGCGCACGGTCGACCTGACCCGCGCCCGCCTCGACGGTGGCATCGCCCCGCGCACCGACCTGCGGAATGCCGAGACCGTCCTCTACCAGGCGAAGTCCGACCGGGCGAACCTGACGACGCTGGTGTCGCAGGACCGGAACGCACTCGAGCTGCTGACCGGTGCCCCCGTCGCCGACGCCGACATTCCCGTAACGATCGACGCGGTCGGCACGTGGATCGCGGCGCTGCCCGCCGGGCTCGACAGCCGCATCCTGCTGCGCCGCCCCGACGTCGTCGAGGCCGAGTACCAGCTCCGCGCGGCGAACGCGCGGATCGGCGCGGCGCGCGCCAATTTCTTCCCGACGATCACCCTGACCGCGGCGGCGGGGTTCGCCTCGACCGCGCTCAGCACCCTCTTCACCGGCGGCGCGTTCAGCTATTCGGTCGCGCCGACGGCAAGCCTGCCGCTGTTCGACGGCGGGGCCAACCGCGGCAACCTGGCCTATGCCCGGGCGCAACGCGACGGCGCGGTCGCGACCTACCGGAAGACGGTCCAGACCGCGTTCCGCGAGGTCAGCGACGCCCTCGCCCGGCGCGGCACGATCGACGCCCAGGCGGCGGCGCAGGCGGCCTACGTCGGTGCAGCCGAGGACGCCGCCAACCTCGAGAACGCGCGCTACCTCGGCGGCATCGACCCCTTCCTCAACTCGCTGGTGACGCAGCGGACGCTCTACGCCGCGCGCCAGTCGCTGGCGCAGGCAGAGCTTCTTCGCGCGCAGAGCCTCGTCACGCTGTACCAGACGCTCGGCGGCGACCAGACGCTCGATCCGGCACCGCTGCACTAGCCGGAGCGGTTCGTTGCAAGCCGCGGCAGCCGCCGGTGGCCGCGGCGAAAGCTCGCGCGTATGAACGCAAAATCAGGAGCGTGCACCCGACATCGGTGTGAGCTTTGGACGAACCGGCTTGGCGGGTTTTGCTGGGCCGGCACTGGCTCGATCGACGCGGCCCGGCGTCGGCAGGTCCTACAAAGGCGAAGGCGAAGTACACGTCCGTGACGTAATTTCGTAAACTCTTCCTTTATCCATCGTCCCGGCGGGCACGGAAGCGAACCGACGATGAGAAAGAAGTGCGGCACGCCCGGTGGCGCTGCCTTACGCGGTATAATCGATCGCGGGGGCTGTAGGACAGCGCCGAATGGGTCCCGCCGGGCAGGCACTCGTGGAGAGCAGACGCGCGATCCGGTACGGCCGTGCCGGGATTGGCCGGTCCGCCCAACCGGGTGACCGGGCCTAGGGACCTCGCGCGACCGTTCCCCCCTTCATCACGAACGCCACGGCCCGGACCACGGTGATGTCGGCGACGGGGTCGCCGCGCACCGCGACGAGGTCGGCGAGCAGGCCCGGGCGGATGCTGCCCCGGTCGAGCATCCGCAGCAGCTTGGCATTGCCGCTCGTCGCCGCCAGCAGGACCTCGGCCGGCGGCATCCCGGCGGCGGCCATCAGGACCAGTTCGCGCGCGTTGGTGCCGTGGGCGAAGACGCCGACGTCGCCGCCGACGCACAGCGCGACGTTCGCGGCGCGGGCGAGGCGGAACGCGGCGCGGCTGGCGGCGA
>CAHJWT010000011.1 GCA_903643075.1 Sphingomonadaceae bacterium
CTCAAGATGGTCAAGGTGTTCGTCGCGGTGAAGCGCAAGCTCCAGCCCGGCGACAAGATGGCCGGCCGTCACGGCAACAAGGGCGTGATCAGCCGCATCCTGCCGCAGGAGGACATGCCGTTCCTCGCCGACGGCACGCCGGTCGACCTTGTCCTCAACCCGCTCGGCGTGCCCAGCCGGATGAACGTCGGGCAGATCTTCGAGACGCACTTGGGCTGGGCCGCGCGCGGCCTCGGCAAGCAGATCGGGGCGATGCTCGAGGACATCTACGCCAAGGGCAAGGGGCTCGTCGGGGCCGACACGTCGACGCTGAAGGCCAAATTGAAGGACATCTACGGCAACCAGTACGACAGCGAGATCGCCAGCCTCGACGACGAGGGATTAGGCGAGCTGGCAAAGAACCTGTCGCTCGGCGTGCCGATGGCGACGCCGGTGTTCGACGGGGCGGACGAGGCCGACGTGTCGGGGATGCTCGAACTCGCCGGGCTCGACTCGTCGGGGCAGGTCGAGCTGTTCGACGGGCGTTCGGGCGAGATGTTCGACCGCAAGGTGACGGTCGGCTACATCTACATGCTCAAGCTCCACCATCTGGTCGACGACAAAATCCACGCGCGGTCGATCGGGCCGTACAGCCTCGTCACCCAGCAGCCGCTGGGCGGCAAGGCGCAGTTCGGCGGGCAGCGCTTCGGCGAGATGGAGGTGTGGGCCTTGCAGGCGTACGGCGCCGCCTACACCTTGCAGGAGATGCTGACCGTCAAGTCCGACGACGTCATCGGCCGGACCAAGGTCTACGAGGCGATCGTCAAGGGCGACGACACCTTTGAGGCCGGCATCCCCGAAAGCTTCAACGTGCTCGTCAAGGAGATGCGGTCGCTGGGGCTCAACGTCGAGCTGCAGACGCACGAGGTGGTCGAATAGCTTTGTTCCTCTCCCACTTGGGGAGAGGGACAGGCCGCACTTGCGGCCAGGGTGAGGGAGCGAGCGACAGCGAGCCCTCACCTTCCCACCGCCTGAAGAAGGCGGCGGGCCCCTTCCTCTCCCCAAGTGGGAGAGGAGAAGATAGAAGGACGGCGTGATGAACACCGAGCTGATGAACTTCTTCAACCCGGCGGTGAAGCCGGAGACGTTCGACCAGATCCAGATCAGCCTCGCGTCGCCGGAGAAGATCCGGTCGTGGTCGTTCGGCGAGATCAAGAAGCCCGAGACGATCAACTACCGCACGTTCAAGCCCGAGCGCGACGGCCTGTTCTGCGCGCGCATCTTCGGTCCGATCAAGGATTACGAGTGCCTGTGCGGCAAGTACAAGCGGATGAAGTACAAGGGCATCGTCTGCGAGAAGTGCGGCGTCGAGGTCACCGTCTCGAAGGTTCGCCGCGAGCGGATGGGCCACATCGAGCTCGCCGCGCCCGTCGCCCACATCTGGTTCCTGAAGTCGCTGCCGAGCCGCATCGGCACGCTTCTCGACATGCCGCTTAAGAACCTCGAGCGGGTGCTCTACTTCGAGCAGTACGTCGTCCTCGAACAGGGGATGATCGACGAGGGCGAGATCAAGAAGCTCCTCGGCTGGGGCAGCGACAAGAAGTGGAACAAGTTCGCCCTCCTGACCGAGGACGAGTACGTCCAGCTCCAGGACGAGTTCGGCGAGGACGCCTTCCAGGCCGGCATCGGCGCCGAGGCGATCCGCAAGCTGCTCGAGGACATCGACGCGCCGGCCGAATACGCCGCGCTCGAGGAAGAGCTGCGCACCACCAAGTCGGAGCTGAAGCCGAAGAAGATCATCAAGCGGATGAAGGTGCTCGAGCACTTCATTCCGGTGAAGACCGAAGGCGGCGAGGAGACCACGCCGATCAACCGTCCCGAGTGGATGGTCTTGAACGTCGTGCCGGTCATACCGCCCGAATTGCGTCCGCTGGTGCCGCTCGACGGCGGCCGCTTCGCGACGTCGGACCTCAACGACCTCTACCGCCGCGTGATCAACCGGAACAACCGCCTCAAGCGACTGATCGAGCTGCGTGCGCCCGACATCATCGTCCGCAACGAAAAGCGGATGCTCCAGGAAGCGGTCGACGCGCTGTTCGACAACGGCCGCCGCGGCCGGACGATCACCGGGGCCAACAAGCGGCCGCTCAAGAGCCTGTCGGACATGCTCAAGGGCAAGCAGGGACGCTTCCGCCAAAACCTGCTCGGCAAGCGCGTCGACTATTCGGGCCGCTCGGTCATCGTCACTGGGCCCGAGCTCAAGCTCCACCAGTGCGGCCTGCCGAAGAAGATGGCCCTGGAGCTGTTCAAGCCGTTCATCTACTCGCGCCTCGACGCCAAGGGTCTGTCGATGACCCTCAAACAGGCGAAGAAGTGGGTCGAGAAGGAGCGCAAGGAGGTCTGGGACATCCTCGACGAGGTGATCCGTGAGCATCCGGTGCTCCTGAACCGCGCGCCGACGCTCCACCGCCTCGGCATCCAGGCGTTCGAGCCGGTACTGATCGAGGGCAAGGCGATCCAGCTCCATCCGCTCGTCTGTTCGGCGTTCAACGCCGACTTCGACGGCGACCAGATGGCGGTCCACGTCCCACTGAGCCTCGAGGCGCAACTCGAGGCGCGCGTCCTGATGATGTCGACCAACAACATCCTCAGCCCCGCGAACGGTAAGCCGATCATCGTGCCGTCGCAGGACATGGTGCTGGGCCTCTATTACCTGTCGATGGACCGCGAGGGCGAGCCAGGTGCCGGCATGGCGTTCGCCAACATGGCCGAGGTCCATCAGGCGCTCAACGCCAAGGCGGTGACGCTCCACTCGAAGATCGTCGCGCGGGTCGAGACGACCGACGAGAGCGGCAAGACCGTGCTCCGTCGCGTCACGACGACGCCGGGCCGGATGCTCCTCGGTGAAACGTTGCCGAAGAGCCACAAGGTGCCGTTCGAGACGGTCAACCGCCTCCTGACCAAGAAGGAGATCGCCGACGTTATCGACACCGTCTATCGCCACACCGGCCAGAAGGAGACCGTCCTGTTCGCCGACGCGATCATGACGCTCGGCTTCCAGAACGCGTTCAAGGCGGGGATCAGCTTCGGCAAGGACGACATGGTCATCCCGCCCGAGAAGGCGAAGATGGTCGGCGACACGCGGACGATGGTCAAGGACTTCGAGCAGCAGTACCAGGACGGCCTGATCACCCAGGGCGAGAAGTACAACAAGGTGGTCGACGCGTGGGCCCGCTGCGGCGACCGCGTCGCCGACGCGATGATGCGCGAGATCTCGGCCAAGCCGCTCGACGACGCTGGCCGCGAGAAGCCGATCAACTCGATCTACATGATGGCGCACTCGGGCGCGCGCGGCAGCCAGGCGCAGATGAAGCAGCTGGCGGGAATGCGCGGCCTTATGGCTAAGCCGTCGGGCGAGATCATCGAGACGCCGATCATCTCGAACTTCAAGGAAGGACTGACCGTCCTCGAATACTTCAACTCGACCCACGGCGCGCGCAAGGGCCTCGCCGACACCGCGCTCAAGACCGCCAACTCAGGCTACCTGACGCGGCGGCTGGTCGACGTCAGCCAAGACTGCGTCGTCAACGAGGACGACTGCGGCACCGAGCGTGGCATGATGATGAAGGCGATCGTCGAGGGCGGCAACACCATCGTGTCGCTGTCGGAGCGCATCCTCGGCCGGACCGTGCTCGACGACATCGTCGACGCCAAGACCAGCGAAGTCCTCGCACCCGCGGGGATGCTACTGAGCGAGGTCGACGTCGCGCGGATCGAAAAGGCCGCGGTCGCCGAGGTCAAGATCCGCTCGCCGCTGCTGTGCGAGACGAAGGGCGGCGTCTGCGCCAAGTGCTACGGGCGCGATCTCGCCCGTGGCACGCCGGTCAACATCGGCGAGGCGGTTGGCGTCATCGCCGCGCAGTCGATCGGCGAGCCGGGCACCCAGTTGACGATGCGGACCTTCCATATCGGCGGCGCAGCGCAGGTTAGTGAGCAATCGACCCTCGACGCGCTCGTCGACGGCACGGTGCAACTGCGCAACATGTCGACCATCCGCGACAGCCGCGGGCGCAACATCTCGATGGCGCGCAACGGCGAACTCGTCCTGCTCGACAGCGACGGGCGCGAGCGGTCGATCCACCGCATCGCCTACGGCACCGCGCTGATCCACCTCGACGGGGCGATCGTCAGCAAGGGCGACCGGCTCGCCGACTGGGACCCGTACACTCTGCCGGTCATCACCGAGAAGTCGGGCAAGGTGAAGTACCAGGACCTGACTGAGGGCCTGTCGATGTCGGAGAACGTCGACGACGCCACCGGCATCGCCAACAAGGTCGTCACCGACTGGCGCGGGGCCAAGCAGAAGGAGGAGCTGCGGCCACGCATCACCCTGCTCGACGAGGCGTCGGGCGAGAGCGCGCGCTACCTGCTCGCGGTCGGCGCGATCCTGTCGGTCGCCGACGGGCAGGACGTCGAGGCCGGCGACGTCCTCGCGCGCATCCCCAAGGACGCCGCCAAGACGCGCGACATCACCGGCGGTCTGCCGCGGGTCGCCGAGCTGTTCGAGGCGCGCATCCCCAAGGACAACGCGGTCATCGCGCGGCTGAACGGCCGGGTCGAGTTCGGCAAGGACTACAAGACCAAGCGCCGGATCAACATCCGCGGCGACGACGGCGAGCTGGCCGAATACATGATCCCGAAGGGGAAGCACGTGTCGGTGCAGGAGGGCGACTATGTCCGCCGCGGCGACTACCTGATCGATGGCAACCCGAACCCGCACGACATCCTCGATGTGCTGGGGATCGAGCCGCTGGCCGAATACCTGTGCGCCGAGATCCAGGAGGTCTACCGGCTCCAGGGCGTCCGGATCAACGACAAGCACATCGAGACGATCGTCCGCCAGATGCTGCAAAAGGTCGAGATTACCAAGTCGGGCGGCACGACGATGCTCGTCGGCGAGCAGGTCGACCGGCTCGAGATGGAGGAGCAGAACGCCAAGCTCGGTAAGAGCGAGACTGCGGCCGAAGGCAAGCCGGTGCTCCTCGGCATCACCAAGGCGTCGCTTCAGACCAAGAGCTTTATCAGTGCCGCCTCGTTCCAAGAAACGACGCGCGTGCTCACCGAGGCGGCGGTCCAGGGCAAGATCGACACGCTGACCGGCCTCAAGGAGAACGTCATCGTCGGCCGCCTGATCCCGGCGGGCACCGGCGCGGCGATGGCGCGGATGCGGGTGACGGCGACGAGCCGCGACGCCGCGCTGCGCGCTAGCCAGGCAGCGAAAATCGCCGCGGTGCCACTGCCGGCGGAGGCCGATAGCCTGTCGTCGCCGTTGGGCGAGGTCGTCGGCTAGGGTCGCGATTTAGACGGGAGGGGAGGGTGCGGCGCCCGCGCCCTCCCCCGCCGACATGCCAGAACCAAGTGTCGGAATATTTTACACTTGCGCTGCATCGTTCCGTCGGGCGTTATCGAATCGGATGGATAGTCAATAACTTAACATCGGCTGTAAACTCGGCACGAACCTTGCACTCCTTCGAGCATCGGTCATGCTCGAGGGGAAATTCGATGAAGTCGGTTCAATTGGCGGTCGCTGCCGTCCTTGTGGTTGCGACGACCCAGGCGAGTGCTGTTCCGATCACCCTGACCTTCGAGAGCGTCGGCAACACGGCCTCGATCAACGATTTCTATAACGGTGGCACCGACAGCGCCGGCAATAGCGGCACTAACTATGGGATTAACTTCACCAGCGCCTCACTCGGACTGGTCGACTCTGACGCCGGCGGGACGGGCAACTTCGCCAACGAGCCGTCGGCGAGCACGATTGCCTTCTTCCTCAGCGGCACCGCCGCGACAATGAACGTCGCCGCCGGCTTCGACACCGGCTTCTCATTTTTCTACTCGGCCTTCGCGGATGCGTTCGTTACCGTCTACTCGGGGCTGAACGGTACCGGGACGATCCTCGCCACGCTGCCGCTGCTGACTAATTTCAATGCCGGCGGCTGCATGGGCGATCCGACCGGGGATGCCTGCCATTGGGACCCCGTCGGCGTGTCGTTCCTCGGTACCGCGCATTCGGTCGATTTTGGTGGCGTCGCCAACCAGGCCGGGTTTGACAACATCACGCTCGGCTCGGCGATTCCGGGCAGTGGGACGCCCGAGCCCGCCGCGTGGGCGCTGATGATCGCCGGCTTCGGCCTCGTAGGCACCGCGTTGCGCCGCCGTCCCGCCGGTGCCGTCGCCGTTTGAGCCGTTCTCTGGCCAGGCAAGTGCCCGTCGGGGTGGTTCGGCGGGCATTTCCGTTTGGACGTCGGCGAGAACGGCGGCGGGCGGTGGCGGCATAGTCGCTTCGGGCAGCCCGGCGGCACCGGGTGATCTTTCACTTCGCTTGGCACCGCGCCTCATGGCCGGATAATCGCCCTCGGGCGAGCCGGGAGACGGCGATGCATGCTGGCCTGTTCCGCCCGTGGCGGTGGACATTGACCGCGATCCTGCTCGTCGGCTTCGCCTCGGCCGGCGCGGCAATGTTGCTGCCCGACAACCCATACCAGCGGTGGCAGCTTCTCGCCCTGACCAGCCAGCGACGCGTTCTCTGGATCTACCAGCGACTGCACTACAATCCCGCGCCGATCGACGTCGCCTTTCTCGGCACGTCACGAACCGGGGCGGCGGTGAATGTGCAGCGACTGCGTGCCGACCTCGCTGCCGCCGGGCGACCGGTCAATATCACGGACCTGTCGCTGCCCGAAAACGGCCGCGATCTCCACTGGGTCATCGCACAGCAGCTGCTCGCCGCCAAGCCGCCGAAGCTTCTGATCATCGGGGTCATCGAGCAGCCAAGCCGATTCGGTCATCCGGGGTTCAAATATCTGGCTCCGGCTGCCGATGTCGTCGACCCTGGCTATCTCGGCAATCTCAATTATCCGACCAACCTAATCTATCTGCCGTACCGCCAGATGTATCTGGCTGCGGCCTCGGTCTTCCCCGGCACCTTCGGTTTGGCACCGGCCTACGACCCTCGTCATCCGGCGACCGACGATGCAACGATGCTGTGGAAGTCGACCAAGGTCCGGACTCGAAAGTGGCTGGACGATGGCGCGCGCGTTTATCGACGCGGGATCAGCCCACCGCGATTCGGCCCGCGCTTTGCCAACGAGGAATTCGGCGACGAACGCGCTTATATCGGCAAGATCGTCGCGTTGGCGCGGCAACACCGGGTCAGAGTCGCATTCCTATTCCTGCCTTATTACAGCGGCCCGTCGCTGTTGCAGGAACGTACTTATTATGAGCGCTACGGTCGTGTCCTCGATGCTTCCTTCGTCGCGACGCACGACCGGTGGTATTACAACCTTGCGCACGTCAATGATCGCGGATCGGCGATCATAACGGACTGGCTGGCACCGCGCATCGAGGCACTGCTCCCCGCCGACTGATCGCGACCGGTCACTCGGGCAGCGCGCGCGCGACGTCCTCGGGGTGGAGCGGGTGGCCGCCGTGGGTCGGATAGTCGGCAAGCTGGACGACGGCGTCGTGGTGCGCGTTGGCGAACGCGACGATGACCGTGGAGACCTGCGGCGCGACCGGCGCGATCCACGCAAAGCGCGCCTGCCGGTAGTGTCCGCGGACCCATGCGAGGTTCTCCGGCAGGCCGCTCTTGGCACGGTCGCGACCGCCCATGGACACGATGACCAGCTTATACCCCTTATCGGGCGGGGCCATCGCGCGGATCGCGTTTGAGTCGATCCCATTGACGCTGACGTTCTCGCACTGCGGGCGGAACGGGGCGACCTTGAGCGCGTTCGAATCGCCCAGCACGAGGCACAGCGCTTCACCGATCATCAGTCAGCTCCGGTGGGGGTCAGTGCGACCATGGACTGCCGTGCGGCGTGGCGCAATCGCCACGCCGGCGGGATTATTGTGGATCGCAGCCGGAACGATGCAGCCGGATCGAAATCCGCGCGTTGCCCAACCGCGGTCATAATGCCTGCGTATCTGTCCGACCGAGACACAAGAGGATGCCGCCCAGTGCGCCAGAACCAGCTTCGCGTCGCGCTTTTCTCGGGTAACTACAATTATCAGCGCGACGGTGCGAATAAGGCGCTCAATCTCCTCGTCGGGTATCTCGAGCGGCAGGGCGTCGCCGTTCGCGTCTATTCGCCGACCAGCAATACCCCGGCGTTCGCGCCGACCGGCACCCTGATCTCGGTCCCGTCGGTCAAGGTCCCCGGTCGCGGCGACTACCGCGTCGCCCTCGGCATGGACGCGGCGACACGGCGTGACCTCGAGGCATTCGCACCGAACCTGATCCACCTCGCCGCCCCCGACCGGCTAGCGTTTACCGTCAAGCGGTGGGGCAAAGCCAACGGAATACCGGTCGTTGCCTCGCTCCACACGCGTTTCGACACCTACCTGACCTATTATGGACTGACGTGGGTCAACCGGATTACGGCGGAGATCATGCGCCGCTTCCACCGCGACCTCGTCGAGGTCTACGCGCCGTCGGAGTCGATGGCCGAGCAGTTCCGCGCCGACGGCATGGCGACCAATATCAAGATCTGGAGCCGCGGCGTCGACGCCGGCCGGTTCAATCCCGGCTGCCGCTCGCTCGATTGGCGGCGCGGCCTCGGCATCGGAGACGACGAGCGCGTCGTTGCCTTCGTCGGCCGGCTGGTCATGGAGAAGGGCCTCGATGTCTTCGCCGACACCATCGACCGACTGACCGCTGCCGGCGTCGCGCACCGGGTATTGATCGTCGGCGACGGCCTCGCGTGGGACTGGGCGCAGGCGCGGATGCCGCAGGCTATTTTCGCCGGCCAGCTCGAGGGTGCCGACCTCGCGCGCGCCTATGCCTCGTCGGACATGCTGTTCAACCCGTCGACGACCGAGACCTTCGGCAACGTCACCCTCGAGGCGATGGCATGCGGCCTGCCGGTCGTCGGCGCGCGCGCGACGGGAACGTCGAGCCTCGTCCACCACGGCATCTCCGGGCAGCTCGTTACGCCGGGCGACATCGACGGCTATGCGACCGCGCTCGCGACGTACCTGACCGACGACCGCGCGGCGGCGATGGCGGGCGAGGCGGGGCTCGCGCTCAGCCGCCGCTACGACTGGGATGCGATCAACCAGGTGATGCTCGACCATTATCTCGGTGTGGTCGGCGTCCCCGTGATCGCGCCACAGCCGGTGCTGCGGCCGATGTTCGACCGCGTCGTCACTCGCCTGCGTGCGGCGGCATAGCGACGAGCGGCGTTAAGGCATCGGGCCTGGAAAGTAGGCCGAGTTTTAGCGGCCTTGACGCCCTGACCGCCTGAAAGACCTTGGCTTTGCCGTCATCGGGCAGCTTGAACACACCGAAGTGCCGGTAAGTGCCCGTCACTTTCATGTCGTTGATTCCGCCGGTTTCAGCTCGTTGTTCGACCATGGCTTCGGCACAGATCATCGACTCGCTTGTTTGTCGAATGAGGATGGCTTTTTCACCGTCAATGTCCGGACAGCGAAACACGACCTGTTCTATCTGCCCGTCTCCGTCGATGCCTGTTAGATTGCTTTTAGCGTCAATCTGACCGGCGTAATAGGCAAAGATGACGACGATCAAGCAACCGACGATGAGCTGTCCGATACGAAAAATTGCATCGCGTGGCACTGCCAGGGCTCTAAGCTTAGCGACACGCGTCACGACGTGCAGGATCAGTCGTAGAACGAGGAGATCAAGCAGATAATAGACAATGATCGGTGCACGAAGCTCGTTTGATGCTTGATCCATGGCCTCGCGATATGAGTTGGAAATCCAGAAGACGAGTGAAGAAACTGGCAGGAATACCAGAAACATTAATCCGACGAAATTTACTGCGAAGCGACCGAATGGCATTAGAAGCAAGAAGACCAGTATCAGGCTGGACGCAACCGCCCCGGTCAACGGTACAACAAAGTGGCGGGTAAGGGCAACGAGGTCGCTGATATCGAGCGACGTATACATATTGGACGGCAAGCCGAACGCCTCCTCGTACCCGTACCAATAGCTTCCGGCCAGCGAATAGATGACGGCCGAAACGAAAGCCGCGATGACCGCCTCGGGTAGCAAGCTGTCGATCCGCCGCCGCTGGCGCCGTCTCCCCGGGATGCCGAGTTTGCCGGCATCTTGGTGCAGAAGAGTTGTCGCAACCGGCGTCGCTGCCACCTCCGGCATGATGTTCTCCCGCTTCGTCGTATCGTGCGCGCTATCTGGTCGCCGCCGGTTTGCAATTCACCGGGTCGTACAGTATCTTAATCTCGCGATCCGGAAACGGGAAGCTATGGCGATAAATCGTATCGTGAACTAGGCGCAGCGGACCCGGGGGCGGTACCCGGCGGCTCCACCATCATCTCCCGGTTGTCGTGGGCGATGGCAGGGGGCCGAAACAGGATCGACGTGTGTTGAAAGACGACTGCCTTCGCCCGGCCTGAAACTGCCGTTAAAGCGTTCAACACCAGAGAAATGCCAACGACAACGAGGCATTCGCAATCGCAGCGTAACCCGGTCCTAACGGACTAAGTTACACTGGCCGAAAGCGCGGGACGGGCCGCCCCGGGCAACAGAAGCGGACACCGGCGGGACGGGGAGCCCCGAGCAACAGAAGCTCCCCACCCGACGTGATCCTCCCCGCCTGCGGAAAGGTGGCACGGCGCAGCCATAAATGGAGGGGGCGGCGATCGAGAGGTTTTGGCCATCGGAGCGCCACCCCCCTCCGGCGCGTTCCGCGCCACCTCCCCGCAAGCTGGGAGGATCAAAGCGGGGAGGACCGCGTGCCCCTTGACCGCCCCGGCCCCGCGCGCCACCTATGCGCGACCTCCGGAGTCAGCCTCGTGAACGACACCACCGTCGACAGCCTGATTCCGTACGACGAGATCGTGCAGACGGCGCTGCGTTCGGTCGTCCAGCGGGTGCTCGAGCGGATCGACGCCGAGGGCGGCCTGCCCGGCGCGCACCATTTCTACATCGCCTTCCGCACCCGCTTTCCCGGGGTCGAGATGCCCAAGCACCTGCTCGAACGCTATCCCGACGAGATGACGATCGTCATCCAGCACCGCTACTGGGACCTGACGATCACCGACGAGCGCTTCACCATCGGCCTCAGCTTCAACCAGGTCCCGGCCAAGCTGTCGATCCCGTTTGCCGCGGTGACCGGCTTCGTCGACCCCGCCGTTAACTTCGCGCTGCAGTTCCAGCCGGGCAGCGACTTGCCGCTCGCCGAGCCCGAACCCGAAGCACCGCCGCCGCCCGCGGTCGAGGACGGCTCGAACGTCGTCACCCTCGACCGGTTCCGGAAAAAGTAACCCAGTATGGTCGCGGCGCGGCGCAGCCGCGCTGCTGCCGGCAAAGTGTCGGGTTTCTTTACAGTCGGCGACGCGCGCCCACCTTGCACATCAATTAAATCAATGCCTTGACGTCGTGGCACGGGTCTGCGTAGGACGAAGCCCTTGGAGTTTGTGTATGCTTTTCCGTCTGTTCGCCGCCGGCGCGCTCGCCGTCATTCCCGCCGTGACGAGCGCCACGACGATCGTCGATGGCAGCTTCGAGGCGGCTGGCGCGGGCGTGGCCGATTATTGCTATGACGGGTTCGCCGCAGGCGGCAACGCGGCGTGCCCGCCGGGCGCGTGGGGCGTCAACGGCGGCGTGATCCATTCGGGCAGTGCCGCGTGGGGCAGCACGACGACGCCCGACGGCAGCTATTACCGCATGCTGCAGGCCAACCAAATCCTGGCGCAGACCGTCGTCGCGACCGCGACCGGTGGTCTGACGCTCGACTGGATTGACAGCAATCGCGTCAATTACGGCATCCACAGCTACGCGGTGACGGTCAACGGGGCGTCGCTTGGCACCTTCACCAGCGCTTATGGTCCGTTCGTGGCGCGCGCGACGGCCGAGTTCGGCGTCGTCGCCGGCCAGTCGTACACGATCGCCTTCAACGGCATCGCCAACGGCGACACGACGTCGTTCATCGACAGCGTCAGCCTCACCACCGTTCCCGAGCCGGCGTCGTGGGTGCTGCTCGTCGCGGGATTCGGGCTCGTCGGCTTCGCCGCGCGTCGCCGCTCGACGTCGGTCGTCGCCTGATCGCCGACCGGGCGGCTCGACCGGGGCCGCTCGTCGCCCGCCTGACCCTCGATTGACCCTCGCATAGGCTTGGCGGGCGGGCGCGGTTGCCCGCCTTGACCCGCTCCGATAGACAGCGGTCGACGCCGTCACCGGAGCGACCATGGCCACCCGCAGCGAGACCGACAGCTTCGGCCCCATCGACGTCGACGCCGCGGCCTACTGGGGGGCGCAGACGCAGCGGTCGATCGGCAACTTCCCGATCGGGACCGACCCGGCCGCAGCGCGGCCCGAGACGAGCGAGCGGATGCCGCTGCCCCTCGTCCACGCGCTCGGGCTGGTCAAGCAGGCGGCGGCTCGGGTCAACGCGCGCCTCGGCGTCCTCGACGACAATCTCGCTCCCGTAATCGAGCAGGCCGCCGGCGAGGTCGCGGCGGGGAAGTGGGACGACCAGTTCCCCCTCGTCGTGTGGCAGACGGGGTCGGGCACCCAGTCGAACATGAACGCCAACGAGGTCATCGCCGGGCGCGCCAACGAGCTGTTGACCGGGACCCGGGGCGGCAAGGTTCCGGTCCACCCCAACGATCACGTCAACGCTGGCGCGTCGTCGAACGACACCTTCCCGACCGCGATGCATGTCGCCGCGGCGCGCGAGATCGACGCGCGCCTGCTCCCCGCGCTGCGCCATCTCCACGCCGCGCTCGCTGCCAAGGCCGACGTGTGGGCCGACATCGTCAAGATCGGCCGCACCCACCTCCAGGACGCGACCCCGGTCAGCCTGGGGCAGGAGGTCGGCGGCTATGCCGCGCAGGTCGCCGCCGGCATCGCGCGGATCGCGGCGACGTTGCCGCACCTGTACCAGCTCGCGCAGGGGGGGACGGCGGTCGGCACCGGGCTCAACACCCGCGCCGGGTTCGCCGAGGACGTTGCCGCCGAGCTGGCGACGCTGACCGGCCTGCCGTTCGTGACCGCGCCGAACAAGTTCGAGGCGCTCGCGACCCACGACACGATGGTCGAGGTGTCGGGCGCGCTCAACGTCGTCGCCGTCAGCCTGACCAAGATCGCGAACGATTTCCGTCTGCTCGGGTCCGGCCCGCGCTCGGGGCTCGGCGAACTCAGCCTGCCCGAGAACGAGCCGGGCAGCTCGATCATGCCGGGCAAGGTCAACCCGACGCAGGCCGAGGCGCTGACGATGGTCGCTGCGCGGGTGATGGGCAACCACGTAACGGTGACGATCGGCGGGCTGCAGGGTCACCTCGAGCTGAACGTGTTCAAGCCGGTGATCGCCGCGGCAGTCTTGCAGTCGATCCGCCTCCTTGCCGATGCCAGCACCAGCTTCGCCGATCGCTGCGTCGCGGGGACCGTGCCCAACCGCGACCGGATCGCCGACCTCGTCGAGCGCTCACTGATGCTCGTCACCGCGCTCGCGCCCGAGATCGGCTACGACAACGCCGCCAGGATCGCCAAGCACGCACACCGGACGGGCGGAACGCTCCTCGACGCGGCGCGCGCACTCGACCTGATCGACGACGAGCGCTTCCGCCGGATCTTGCGGGCCGAAGCGATGCTGGGGCCGGATCCGGCGTGAGCGCGGCCGCGCTCCCTCTCCAGTGACCGACCTCCACCGCCGCGGCCTCATGTTCGTCCTGTCGTCGCCGAGCGGCGCGGGCAAGACGACGTTGTCGCGGCGGCTGCTCGTCGACGATCCCGAGATCGACATCTCGGTCTCGGCCACCACTCGCCCGCCGCGGGAGGGCGAGATCGAGGGCCGCGACTACCGCTTCGTCGACGATGCCGCCTTCGACGCGCTGGTCGCGCGCGACGACTTGCTCGAATGGGCCAAGGTGTTCGGCTACCGCTACGGCACGCCGCGCGGCCCGGTCGAGGCGACGTTGCACGCCGGGCGCGACGTCCTCTTCGACATCGACTGGCAGGGGACGCAGCAGCTCCAGCAGACCGACGCGGCGTCGGACCTCGTCCGCGTCTTCATCCTGCCGCCGACGATGGCCGAGCTCGAACGCCGCCTGCGCGGACGAGGCACCGACGCGCCCGATGTCGTCGCCGCGCGGATGCAGCGCGCCGCGACTGAGATCAGCCATTGGGGCGAGTACGACTATATCCTGATCAACGACGACCCCGACCGCTGCCTCGGCGAACTGCGCGCGATCCTCAAGGCCGAACGGCTGCGGCGCAAGCGTCAGCTCGGCCTCGCCAACTTCGTCCGCACCATGCTCGCCTGAGCGAAAGCCGCTGTTCTAAAGCGCGGCGACGTGCCTATATCGACATCGCTACCGTCGCCGTCGGTATGCCTATCCAATTGGGCAAAAAACAAGATAGCGGATTGCGATCGCGCAGCGTGCGTGAGTGAAGTTTGTAAGGTTAGCGACCCCCCGCGGCGGCTGGTCGGGGCGGCCAGGGTCGGCTAAGGGTCGTCCTAAACAAGGAGTCCTTGGGATGCGCGACTACACCAAATTCTATATCGGCGGCGCGTGGGTCGAGCCGAGCGGCACCGGCCGCCTTGACGTGATCAATCCGGCGACCGAGGCCGTCGCCGGTCGCATTGCAATGGGAACCGCCGCCGACGTCGACACCGCGGTTGCCGCGGCGAAGGCGGCGTTCGCCACCTTCGGCACGACGACGCGCGAGGAGCGGGTCGAGATGCTTCAGAACGTCCTCGCCGAATATCAGAAGCGCTACGCCGACATCGCCGCCGCGGTGACCGAAGAGATGGGCGCGCCGGGCTGGCTGGCGATGCAGGCGCAGGCGGCGATCGGCGTCGGCCACATCGCGACCGGAATCGAGGTGCTCAAGAACTACCGCTTCCAGGAGCACCGCGGGACGACGCTGGTCGCCAAAGAGCCGATCGGCGTTTGCGCCTTCATCACGCCGTGGAACTGGCCGATCAACCAGATCGCGTGCAAGGTCGTCCCCGCGCTCGCCACCGGGTGCACGATGGTGCTGAAGCCGTCCGAGATCGCGCCGTTCAGCGGCTATCTGTGGGCGGAGGTAATGCACGCCGCGGGCGTCCCGGCGGGCGTGTTCAACCTGGTCAACGGCGACGGCCCGACGGTCGGCGTCGCGCTATCGAGCCACCCCGACGTCGACATGGTCAGCTTCACCGGCTCGACCCGCGCCGGGATCGAGGTCGCGAAGAACGCCGCGCCGACGGTCAAGCGCGTCGCGCAGGAACTCGGCGGCAAGTCGCCGAACATCGTCCTCGACGACGCCGATCTCGATGCGGCGGTCACCCGCGGCGTCGTCAGCATGATGAACAACAGCGGCCAGTCGTGCAACGCCCCGTCGCGGATGCTCGTGCCGGCGGCGAAGATGAGCGCGGCGAAAACGATCGCGGCGGCGGTGGCCGAGGGCGTTACCGTTGGCCCCCCTGACGGCAATGCCAAGATCGGCCCGGTCGTGTCCGAAGCGCAGTGGAACAAGATCCAGGGCCTGATCCAGAAGGGGATCGACGAGGGCGCGACCCTCGTTGCCGGCGGCACCGGCAAGCCCGAGGGGCTCGAGACCGGCTACTACGTCAAGCCGACCGTCTTCGCCGATGTGACCAACGACATGACGATCGCCCGCGAGGAGATCTTCGGCCCCGTCCTGACCATGCTCGCCTACGGCGACGAGGACGAGGCGGTGCGCGTCGGCAACGACACGGTCTACGGTCTCGCCGCCTACGTCCAGGGCGAGACCGAGCACGCCCACGCCGTCGCGCGCAAGTTGCGGGCGGGGCAGGTGTTCATCAACGGCGCGAGCGGTGACCTCAACGCCCCGTTCGGCGGCTACAAGCAGTCGGGCAACGGCCGTGAGTGGGGCGACCACGCGTTCGCGGAATTCCTCGAGTCGAAGTCGATGCTGGGGTGGGGAGCGCTGGAAGCGGCGGAGTAGGCGCGATGGCCGCCTACATCGTCTTCATCCGCGACCGCGTCCGTGACCTGGCCGGCTATGCTTCCTATTCGGCCGTCGCCGCGCCAACGATCGCCGGGCACGCGGCCAGACCGCTGGCCTATTCCGGCCCGGTCGAGTCGCTCGAAGGTCCACCGATCGACGGCGTGATCATGATCGAATTTTCGACCATGGCCGAGGCGCGGGCATGGTACGACAGCCCGGCCTACACCGCGGTGCGTGGGCAGCGTTTCGCCAGCGCCGACTTCCGCGTGTTCATAACTGAGGGACTGCCGGCGGCGTGACGATCGCAACTCCGATCTGCGATCTCCTTGGCATCGACCACCCCGTCCTCCTCGCCGGGATGGGCGGAGTCAGCTATGCCGAGGTGTGCGCGGCGGTCAGCGCGGCCGGCGGCTTCGGGTCGCTCGGCATGGCCGGGCTGTCGCCCGCAGCGATCCGCGACCAGATGCGGCGCGTCCGCGACCTGACCGACCGGCCGTTCGGCGTCGACCTGCTGACCGCGCAGCCCGAGACGCTCACCGCCAGCGTCGACGTCATCATCGCCGAGGGCGCCACAGCGTTCATCGCCGGGCTCGGCGTGCCGGTCGCGATCATCGCCGAGCTGAAGGCGGCCGGCGTCGTCGTCATGTGCATGGCCGGCAGCGTCCGCCACGCGGTCAAGGCGGTCGAGGCCGGGTGCGATGTCGTCATCGCGCAGGGGACCGAGGCGGGCGGCCACACCGGATCGGTCGCCTCGGTCGCGCTGTGGCCGCAGGTGGTCGACGCGGTTCCGGTGCCGGTGATCGCGGCGGGCGGAGTGGTCGACGGGCGGGGGCTGGCGGCGGCGCTCGCCTTCGGCTGCGCCGGCGTGTGGATGGGCACGCGCTTCATCGCCTCGACTGAGGCTCATGCCGGGCAGGCGTACAAGGACGCCATCGTGGCCATGAGCGAGAGCGACACGGTGATCAGCCGCGCCTTCACTGGCAAGACCCTCCGCGCGATCGCCAACGACACCACGCGCGATTTCGGCCAGCGCGAGCCGCTGCCGTTCATGGCGCAGGTCGCGCAGTCGGCGAGCCGCGGTCTGCTCGGGCCGATCGCCGGCGACGTCGACCATGTCGACCCGGCGACGCAGTGCCTCGCTGCGGGGCAGGGCGGCGGCATGGTTACCGAGATCCTGCCGTGCGCCGAGATCGTCCGCCGCACGGTCGCCGAAGCCGAGGCGGTCCTCGCGCGGCTGGCGGCGTGAGCCACTACGAGCAGCAGTACCTCGACCTCGTCCGCCGCGTCTGGACCGAGGGCGACGAGCGCGTCGACCGGACCGGCGTCGGGACGCGGTCGCTCTTTGGGGCGACGATGCGGTTCGACCTGACGGACGACGCGGTGCCGCTGCTGACGACCAAGCGCGTCTTCTGGAAGACCGCGGCGCGCGAGCTGCTGTGGTTCCTCGGCGGTGAGACCAACATCCGGCCGCTGGTCGCGCAGGGGGTCCATATCTGGACCGACTGGCCGCTCGCCCGGTTCAACGCCACGACGGGCGAGGACCTGGGCCGCGACGCATTCGAGGCGCGGATCGTCGCCGACGCCGCGTTTGCCGCCGAATGGGGCGATCTCGGCCCGGTCTATGGCAAGCAATGGGTCGACTGGCCGACGTACGAACCCGCCGGCGACGGCCGGTTCCGGCGCGGGCCGGGGATCAATCAGATCGCAGCGCTGGTCGACGGGCTGCGGACCAACCCTGCGTCGCGCCGCCATATCTTCACCGGCTGGAACGTCGCCGAGCTGGGGCAGATGGCACTGCCGCCATGCCACATGACCTACCAGTTCCACGTCGCCTCCGGCCGTCTTTCGGGGATGCTGTGGCAGCGGTCGTGCGACCTCGGCCTCGGCTTCGCCTTCAATGTGTTCGAGGCCGCGCTGCTGGTCCGCATGCTCGCGCAGCAATGCGATCTCGACGCCGGCGAGCTGGTCTGGTCGGGGGGCGACTGTCACCTTTATCTGAACCATGCGGCGCTGGTCGAGAAACAGCTCGCGCGAACCCCGGCTGGGGTGCCGAAGCTGCGGCTGCTGCGCCGCCCGCCGTCGATCTTCGACTACCGCATCGACGACATCGCGGTCGACGACTATGCGCCGCTGCCCCACATCGCCGCGCCGGTCGCGGTGTGATCGTCAGCCTCGTCGTCGCCCGCGCCGACAACGGGGTGATCGGGGCCGGCGGCCGCCTGCCGTGGCACCTACCGGCCGACCTCCGCCACTTTAAGGCGCTGACCCTCGGCAAGCCGGTGATCATGGGCCGGCGGACGTTCGCCTCGATCGGGCGGCCGCTGCCGGGCCGGCACAACATCGTCCTCACGGGCGGGGATTGGACCGCCGACGGGGTGACTGTCGCCGCCGGTCTCGACGCCGCCTTCGCCGCGGCCGGCGATGTGGCCGAAGCGATGATCATCGGCGGTGCGGCGGTCTATGCCTACGCGCTGCCGTCGGCGCAGCGCATCCACCTGACCGAGGTCCACGCCTCGCCGGTCGGCGACACGGTCCTGCCCGCGTTCGACCGTGCCGACTGGCGCGAGACGACGCGCGACGCTTTTGCTGCGGACGGCGGCGTGCCCGGCTATAGCTTCGTGACGCTCGCGCGGCGGTAGCGGAGGACGGATGCGGGTCTGGGGCTGGATCGTCGGGGTCGCCGCGCTGGCGGCGGTCGCCTTCTTCGCGTTCGCCCCCGGCATCGCCGAGCGGAGCATGAATCGGGTCGTCGGCGGCCCGTGGCCGGTCTCGCCGCGCGCCGCGACGCTCCACCGGACGCTCGCCATCGCCGACATGCACGCCGATACCTTGCTGTGGCAGCGCGACCTCGACGACCGGGCGAGCCGCGGCCACGTCGACCTGCCGCGCCTCGTCGACGGCAACGTCGCGCTGCAGGTGTTCAGCAGCGTGACCAAGACACCGGAGGGCCAGAACTACGAGGCGAACGGGTCCGACACCGACAACATCACGCTCCTCGCCATCGGCCAGCTCCAGCCGGTGCGGACGTGGTTCGGCCGCGACGCGCTGCTCGAACGCTCGCTGTGGCACGCCGAGAAGCTGCGCCGCGACGAAGCGGCGAGCGGCGGTGCGCTACGCATCGTTCGCTCACCCGCCGACCTCGACCGCCTGCTCGCCGACCGCGCTGCCGGACGAGCGGTGACCGGGGCGCTGCTGTCGGTCGAAGGGGCGCACAACCTCGAAGGACAGGCGGCGAACCTCGACCGGCTCTACGCCGCCGGCTTCCGCATGATCGGCCTCACCCATTTCTTCGACAACGAGCTCGCTGGATCGATGCATGGGCAGAAGAAAGGCGGGCTGACCCCGTTCGGCGCGACGATCGTCGCCGCCATGGAGCGCAAGGGCATGGTCGTCGACCTCGCCCATTGCAGCCACGCCTGCTTCGCCGACGTCGTGCGCGTGGCGACGCGCCCGGTCGTCGTCAGCCACGGCGGGGTCAAGGCGACGTGCAACACCAACCGCAACCTCAGCGACGACGAGCTGCGGGCGCTGGCGCGGAACGGCGGCGTCCTCGGCATCGGCTATTGGGACGCCGCCGTCTGCGCGCCGACTCCGGCGGCAACGGCACGGGCGATTGCGCACGCGGTCGCGGTGATGGGCATCGACCACGTCGGGCTGGGATCGGACTTCGACGGGTCGGTGACGACGGGGTTCGACGTTGCGCATCTCGGCGCAGTGACCCAGGCGCTGCTCGATGCCGGCTTCGACGATACGCAGGTCCGCGCGATCATGGGCGGCAATGTCCTCCGCATCCTGCGCGCCGGGCTGGCACCGGGCTGATGGAGCGCTTCACCGGCGAGGTATCCACGCCGTTCCGCGGCGGCGTCGTCGCGCTCGGCAACTTCGACGGCTTCCATCGCGGCCATCAGGCGGTCGTCGGCGCGGCGCTGGCCCGCGCGCGGGCCGACGGCCGGCCCGCGCTGGTCGCGACGTTCGATCCGCATCCGGCGCGCTTCTTCCGCCCCGACGCGCCGCCGTTCGCGCTAACCACGACCGACCAGAAGCTCGACCTGTTCGCGGCGTTCGGCATCGACGCGACGGTGGTCATGCCGTTCGATGCCGCCTTCGCCGCGCTGACGGCCGAAGCCTTCGTCGGGGGCTGGCTGCGCGACCGGATCGGCGCCACCATGGTCGTCAGCGGCGGCGATTTCACTTTTGGCGCCGGGCGGTCGGGCGACGTCGCCGCGCTCGCCCGGCTCGGGGCGGCGCAGGGGATCGATGCCGCCGTGGTCGCGCCGGTGAGCGACGCCGGCGGCATCGT
>CAHJWT010000012.1 GCA_903643075.1 Sphingomonadaceae bacterium
GTCGCAGGTCACTGACGACAACAGGTATCGCTTTGACCAGGAATGTCGGGTGCGGGCGATCGAGCTTGCCGCACGCTTGTTCGGCTCTCGGGACGATGTGCGGCTGTCGATCAACTTTATGCCGAATGCGGTCTATGAGCCGGCCGCCTGCATTCGGGCGTCGCTGGACGCCGCGAGCCGCGACAGGTCGACGTAGAGGCCGGCGAGGTCGTGGACGAATACCTCGCGCCGCCCGGGTTCCCGCGCGACGAGGCCGGCGAGGTCGTCGATCCCGGCCGCGGCGTCGGCGGCGAGCGCGGTCCAGGCGGGGGTGGCGGCGAGATCGGTCATCGGGCGGCTCCGGCAGGTCGACGCGGCTTAGCCGAGCCACCGCGCGGTTGACACCCGGCGGTGCCACGCTCAAGCCGCGCGCGATGCCGGCCGCGTCCCCCTCCCCGCTCCCGCCGACCCCGCACCCGACGACCGAGCGCAGCATGCACCGGGCCCGCGCGGCGCGACAGTTCGGCCACGTCAGCCGGGTGCTGGCGCTCGTCGTCGCCGCCGTCGTCCTCGCCGTGACGCTGCGGACGCTGGTCGCCGAGCCGTTCAACATCCCGTCCGATTCGATGCTGCCGACGCTCGAGGCGGGAGATTACCTCGTCGTCGCCAAGTGGCCGTACGGCTTCGGCCGCTACTCGCCGCCGCTGGTGCTGCCGTGGCCGCGGGGCCGGATCGGCGGCGCACCGCCGCGCCGCGGCGACGTCGTCGTCTTCAAGACCCCGCGCGACAATCGCACCGACTTCATCAAGCGCGTGATCGGCCTGCCCGGCGACCGGGTGCGGATGACCCATGGCCAGGTCGAGATCAACGGCGTTCTCGTCCCCAAGGTCCGCCACGGGGACTTCGTCCTGACGCTGGCGGCCGGCAGCGCGTGCCACGGCGGGACGACGGCGATCCGCGGCGGCCGCGTCGAATGCCGCTATCCACGCTTCGTCGAGACGCTCGAACAGCGGACCTACGCCGTCCTCGACCAGATCGCTGGCGACCCGCGCGACGACACCCCGCTCGTCCGCGTCCCCGCCGGCCACTATTTCGTCGCTGGCGACAATCGCGACGACAGCGCCGACAGCCGGCTCGGCATCGCCGAGGGCGGCGTCGGCATGGTCCCGGCCGCCAACCTGATCGGCCGCGCCGAGGTCATCTTGCTGTCGACCGGCGGCGGGCTGCGCTTCGACCGCGCCGGCACCCGGCTGTGAGCGACGACCTCGCCGCGTGGGCGGAGGGCACGCTCCACCATGCCTTCGCCGACCTCGGCCTGCTCCGCCGCGCGCTGACCCACAGCTCGGTAGGCAGCGGTTCCGGCGCAAGCGCCGGGGGCGGCGGCAGCTACCAGCGGCTCGAGTTCCTCGGCGATCGCGTCCTCGGCTGCGTCGTCGCGGCGTGGCTCTATGCCGACTACGACGAGCCCGAGGGCAAGTTGACCGCGCGCTACCACGGCCTCGTCGAGGGGCCGGCGTGCGCCGAGGTCGCGCGCGCGTGGGCGGTGCCCGAGCGCCTGTTCATGGAGAAGACCGTTCGCGCCAAGGGCCTCGGCCGCAGCGACAACGTGCTCGGCGACATCGCGGAGGCGATCGTCGCGGCGGTGTTCGTCGACGCGGGCTTCGCCGCCGCCGAGGCGTTCGTCCGGCGGCACTGGGGCAAGCTGCTCGACGCCGGGCCGCGCCTCCTCGCCGATCCCAAGTCGCGCCTGCAGGAATGGGCGCTGACGCGGAGCCGCGCCGTCCCGACGTACGAACTGGTATCGCGCGACGGCCCCGACCACGCCCCGCGCTTCCGCGTCCAGGTCGTCGTCCGCGGCCACGATCCGGTCGCCGGCGAGGGCGCGAACAAGCGCGAGGCGGAGAAGGCGGCGGCCGAGGCGATGCTGGCACGGATCGCGTCGTAGCGCTGTCCTACACCCCCGTCGTCAAGGTACAACGCCGCATGACCTTTGCCTCGCCCCGCCCCGCTTCGGCCCGAATGTACCGGAGCGGCGCGTGGATCCTACAGTCGCCCGGGTGCGTGCCGTCACCTTCGTCAACTTCCGATCTGGCCCGTAAACCGGATAGGTTCACCGCGGCGTGGGCGTGATGACCACCCGCTGCGGCACGGTCGCCGTCGTCGGCGCGCCGAACGCCGGCAAGTCGACGCTGGTCAACGCGCTCGTCGGGCAGAAGGTCGCGATCGTCAGCGCCAAGGTCCAGACGACGCGGACGCGGCTGATGGGCATCGCGGTCGACGGCGAGGCGCAGCTCCTGCTGGTCGACACGCCGGGTATCTTCCATCCGCGCCGCCGTCTCGACCGGGCGATGGTCCGCGCCGCGTGGGATGGGGCGGCGGGAGCCGACGTCGTCCTCCTCGTCGTCGACGCCAAGGCGGGACTGAAGGACGACGCGCGCGTGATCATCGACAGCCTCGGCCGCCGCCCCGAGCCGAAGATGCTGGCACTGAACAAGGTCGACATCGCCGCCAAGCCGCGCCTGCTCGACCTCGCCGCGCAGGCCAACGCGATGGTGCCGTTCGCCGAGACCTTCTTCATCGCCGCCGAGACCGGCGACGGCGTCCCGCAGCTCAAGACCGCGCTCGGCGCGGCGCTGCCGGCCGGCGACTGGGCCTATCCCGCCGACCAGCTCGTCGACGCGACGACGCGCCTGCTCGCCGCCGAGATCACCCGCGAGCAGCTCTACAACCGCCTCCACGCCGAGCTGCCCTACGCCAGCGCGGTCGAGACCGAGCAGTGGGAGGACCGCCGCGACGGCTCGACCGTCATCCACCAGCAGATCCTCGTCGAGCGCGACAGTCAGAAGGCGATCGTCCTCGGCGCGAAGGGCGCAATGATCCGCGCCATCGGCGAGGCGGCGCGCGGGCACATCGCGACGCTGACCGGGCGGCGCATCCACCTGTTCCTCCACGTCAAGGTCAAGGCCGACTGGGCCGACGACCGCGCCGTGTTTCGCGACATCGGCCTCGACTGGATCGACTAGAAATCGTCGTATCGGCCCACTAGATCACGGCCAAGACGTCATCGAGCTCCGTATCAAGGGGCCGGTCAGGAAGGACGAAGCATGGCCGAGCAATGGCGCGAGGAGGGCTGGGCCCTCGAAGCAAAACGTCCCTTCATCATCACCGTCGGCAAGAAGCTCCGCCCCAAGATCGACGCCATCGCCGCCGCCTCGTCGCTTCTCCCCGACACGCCGCTCCTCGATCAGACCGCGCTCGACTGGACCGCGGGCCTCGCCGCCGAGTGGCAGACGATCCGCGACGAGATGGAGGCAATCCGCACCCGCGACACGGCGATCCCGGCGCTGGTCGACGTCAGCCCCGACCACAGTGGCATCGCCAAGGGCGGCGACTGGAAGAGCTTCTTCCTCTACGGCTACGGCGCGCGGATCGACGCCAACTGCGCCCGCGCACCGAAGACGGTCGCGCTGCTCGAGCGCCTGCCGCACCTCAACACCGCCTTCTTTTCGATCCTCGCGCCGGGCGCGCACATCCCGCGCCACCGCGGCGTGACCAAGGGGCTGGTGACATGGCACCTCGGCCTCAAGACCCCACGCGAGCCCGAGCGCTGCCGAATGCAGGTCGACACCGAGTTCGTCCACTGGGAGGCGGGCCACAGCTTCCTGTTCGACGATACCTACGAGCACGAGGTGTGGAACGACACCGACGAAACCCGCGTGGTGTTGTTGGTCCAGGTCCGCCGCCCGATGACATGGCCGGGCAGCATCGCGCCGGACCTGTTCCTGTGGGGCGTGCGGCGATCGCCGTTCGTGACGGATGCGGTCCGGAACATCGAGAACTGGGATGCGGCGTACAAGGCGATCGAGGCGGAGGAGCGCGACTAGGACGTCGTTCGCTCCCGCAGCCATTCGTCGGTGGCGACGTAGCGGCCGGCGACCAACCGCAGGGTCAGGCGGTGCCGGCTGTAAGCGATGCCGCCGCGCTCGTAGTCGACTGTCCACGTCGTGCCGTCACGACGAGCGCCGACGAGGCGGGCGAGCGGCAGGCCGGGGGTGGCGATCACGTCGGTCACCTGCCACGGCGCGCCGGCATCGGCCATCGGCGTCTTCAGGGCGGCGCGGACCTCGGCGGGAAGATCGGCGACCCGGGTGATCACGGGGGTCGTCGCGGCGGCAGGCGCGGCGAGGATCGCAATGCCGAAACCGACCCAGCGCCTCATCCCGTTCTCCTCACGTCGCCAGCCGCCCCTCGTGGAGCGTCACCACCCGGTCCATCCCCTCGGCCAGCGCGAGGTTGTGGGTCGCGACCAAGGCCGCCGAGCCGCGGGCGCGGACAAGGCGGACGAACTCGGCGAGGACCCTGGCCGCGGTCGCTTCGTCGAGGTTGCCGGTCGGCTCGTCGGCGAGGACCAGTACCGGCTCGTTGGCCAGCGCGCGGGCGACGGCGACGCGCTGCTGCTCGCCGCCCGACAGCTGTGCCGGGCGGTGGTCGAGGCGCTCGCCGAGGCCGAGGTCGGACAGCAGGTTCGCCGCCCGCGTCCGCGCCGCCGCCGGGGCAGTACCCTTGATCAGCTGCGGCAGGACAACGTTCTCGGCCGCGGTGAAGTCGGGCAGCAGGTGGTGGAACTGGTAGACGAAGCCGAGCCTGTCGCGCCGCACCGCGGTTCGTGCGCGGGCGTCGAGCGTCTCGACCCGCGCCCCGTCGATGGTGATCGCGCCGGTGAAGCCGCCCTCGAGCAGCCCGACCGCCTGGAGCAGCGTCGACTTGCCCGACCCGCTCGGCCCGAGCAAGGCGACGACCTCGCCGCGGGCGACGGTCAGGTCGACGCCGCGCAGCACCTCGATCGTGACCCCGCCCTGAACGAAGCTGCGGCGGAGGTCGCGGACCTCCAGCACGTCGGTCATTCGTACCTCAGTACGGTCACCGGGTCGGTGCTCGCCGCCTTCCACGCAGGGAACAGCGTCGCGAGGAAGCTGAGGAGCAGCGTCAGCGCGACGATGCCGGCGACCTGCATCGGATCGGTCTGGCTCGGCAGGTCGGTCAGGTAGCGGACGCTTGGGTCCCACAGCGTCTGCCCGGTCATCTTCGACACCCCCGACACGATGTCCTCGCGCCAGAACAAGAGCGCGAAGCCGAGCGCGAGGCCGGCGACGACGCCGAGCGCGCCGATCAGTGTACCCACCGTCATGAACACGCGCATCAGCGCCGCCCGGCTCGCGCCCATGGTGCGGAGGATGGCAATATCGCGGGTCTTGGCGCGGACGAGCATGATCAGGCTCGACAGGATGTTGAACACCGCGACCAGGATGATGATCGACAGGACCCAGAACATCACCGTCTTCTCGACGACCAGCGCCTCGAACAGGCTGGCGTTGGTGTCGCGCCACGTCGCGATCACCCCCGACCGCGCGACGCGGGCCTTGATCGGCGCGAGGATCGGATCGACCCGGTCGGGGTCGGTCGTCACCACCTCAATCATGCTGACCGCATCGCCGAGGCGCAGCAACGTCTGCGCGTTCGCCATCGGCATGACGACGAACGCCTTGTCGTAGTCGTAGATGCCGACTTCGAAAATCGCCGCGACGCGGTAGGCGACGATCCGAGGCACACTGCCGAATGGTGTCACCGCGCCGTCGGGCGAGATCAGACTGATCGTGTCGCCGACTTGACTGCCGAGCGCCTCGGCCAGCCGCGCGCCGATGGCCACCGTATTGCTGCCGGGGACGAGCCCGGCGAGGCTGCCGCGCTTGACGTTGCCGGCAATGACCTTGGTCGCACCGATGTCGCCGACTGTCATGCCGCGGACGATAACGCCCTGCACGCGGCCGCCGAAGCTCGCCATTAGCGGCTGTTCGATCAGCGGCGTCGCGCGGGTGACGCCGGGAAGCTTGCGCACCTGGGCCGACAGCGGGGCCCAGTCGGCGAGTTTACCGCCATAGCCCTGGATGACGGCGTGGCCGTTCAAGCCGAGGATGCGGTCGAACAGTTCGGCGCGGAAGCCGTTCATCACGCTCATCACCGCGATCAGCGCCGCGACGCCGAGAGCGACGGCGACGAGGCTGATCGACGCGACGAGGAAGATGAACCCCTCCCCCCGGCCGGGGAGCAGGTAGCGGCCGGCGATCATCCGTTCGTAGCGGGTGATCACCCCCGCCAGCCGGCAAGCTCGGCGTCGAGCACGTCGAGGATGTTGCCCTGCGTCAGGCTCAGGTCGTATTGGTGCAGCCCCCAGCCCGGCCGCGTGTCGTGCCCGAGCAGCGCCGCGAGCAGATCGGCGTAGCGGCCGGACCCGACGCTGACGCGGAGCACGGCTCCCTGGTCGTCGGCGACGCACGCGCCGGTCAGCTGCCCGCGAACCTCGACCCATGGTGGATCGGAGACCGGAGCCACCGACGGGCGCGGCAGGTAGGCCTTGAGCTCGCCCGCTCCGCCGCCTGGTGCGGCCGGGCTGGCGCACGCCGCGACCATCCCGCCACCGGGGCTGTGGCCGAAACGCCGGTCGGGGGTGGCGTCGGCGGCGCGGTAGCTGCCCCAGACGTAGACGCACCCGGTCTGCGCAGCGGCGGTGCAGAGCGGGATCGTCTTGAACACCCCGCCGACCGCCGCGCCGGCGGGGACCGGCAGCGCCGGGTCGCCGGCAAGGATTGCCGACACCAGCCGCTTCGCGACCGGCCTGCCGTCGATCTTCTCGGCGATCAGTCGCTGGAGGAGGATCGTCCCCTGGCTGTGGCCGACGATGACGACGCCGCGGCCGTGGTTGGCGTGGGCGAGGTACCACTGCCACGCCGCACGGACATCGCGGTACGGCCCGTCGCGGTCGAGCGCCGGACCGCCGGTGAGATTGGCGCGCAGCCCGGCGAGGGTGACCTGCCGGTAGACCGGCGCGAAGACGCGGCAGCGCGACGACAGGCGTGCCACCTGCGCGACGACGGCATGGCGCTCGGCATCGCCGGGAACCATGTCGGCGAACGGCGTCGGCTCGGCCGACACTGTCGGGTAGACGTAGAAGCAGTCGACTTTCGGGTCGGCGGCGGGGACGAAGGGAACCGGCGTCCGCGTCCCGTCGGCGGCGACGGCGACCGCGTCGAGCCCCGTGGTGCACAGCGCGTTGTTGTCGGGCCGGCACAGCCACGAGCTCGCCGGGACATAGTCGGGCGGGGCGTAGGCGGGGGCCGGCTGCGCCACGGCGGCCGATCCGCCCACCGCGAGCAGCGCCGCCAGAGCCACGCGGACGATCGTCATGCCAGCCTCCCCACCGCCGCGTCGACGCCCATTTCCTTGCGTAACCCCGCCCCACGCCGCTTGACCTCGACCGTGCCGGCGGCGACGCCCTTGGGGCCGACGACGACCTGCCACGGGATGCCGATCAGGTCGGCGGTGGCGAACTTGGCTCCGCCGCGCTCGTCGCGATCGTCGTAGAGCACCTCGACCCCCGCCGCGCCGAGCTTGGCGTAGAGGTCGTCCGCCGCCGCCGTGCACGCCGCGTCGTCGGCGCGCAGGTTGATCAGCGCAACCTTGAACGGCGCGACGGCTTCCGGCCAGACGATGCCGTCCTTGTCGTGGCTCGCCTCGATGATCGCGCCGACCAGCCGCGACACGCCGACGCCGTAGCTGCCCATGTGCGGCACGATCGGCTGGCCGTCGGCCCCCTGGACCGACAGGCCCATCGCCGCCGAATACTTGGTTCCGAAGTAGAAGATCTGCCCGACCTCGATGCCGCGCGCCGCCTTGAGGTCGGCACCGGTCGCGGCCTCGGCGGCGGGATCGCGCTTCTCGTCGGTCGCGGCATAGTCGGCGTTGAGGCCGTCGACATAGGCCTGCAGCGCGACCGCGTCATCGGCGTCGACCTCGGTCGACCGCGACCGGTCCCAGTTGGCGTGATAGAAGACGCCGCTTTCGCCGGTCGCGGCGACGATGTGGAACTCGTGGCTGAGGTCGCCGCCGATCGGGCCGGTGTCGGCGCGCATCGGGATCGCGTGCATCCCCATCGCGGCGAAGGTACGCAGATAGGCGATGAACATCCGGTTGTAGCTGTGCCGCGCCGAGGCCAGGTCGACGTCGAAGCTGTACGCGTCCTTCATCAGGAATTCGCGGCCGCGCATGACGCCGAAGCGCGGGCGGATCTCGTCGCGAAACTTCCACTGGATCTGATACAGGATGCGCGGCAGGTCGCGGTAGCTGCGCACCCCGTTGGCGAAAATGGTGGTGAACAGCTCCTCGGCAGTCGGCGAGAACAGCATGTCGCGATCGTGGCGGTCGGTGATCCGCAGCATCTCGGGGCCGTAGGCGTCGTAGCGCCCCGACTGCCGCCACAGGTCGGCCGGCTGGATCGTCGGCATCAGCACCTCGACCGCCCCGGCGCGATCCTGCTCGGCACGGACGATGCCCTCGATCTTCTTGAGGACGCGCAGACCGAGCGGTAGCCACGCGTAGATGCCCGCCGCCGTTTGGCGGATCAGCCCGGCGCGAAGCATCAGCTGGTGGGAGACGATCTGCGCCTCGCCCGGCGTCTCCTTGAGGACGGGCAGGAAGTAGCGGCTGAGGCGCAAGGACGGTCTTTCGGGGCGGAACGATGCGCGCGGTCTAGCGAAGCTGTTGCAACCGCACAACACCGCGCGGGAAAGCGTCGGACTAACGTAGGTTTAGCGATGACAGCGGCCGCCGGGCGGCGTACCCGACAAACAAGTTCTCCGGCACGCCAGCGGGCCAGGGTTCAGGGAGTAAGCGGTCGCCGCAAGGCCGCGACGACGCCGACGATCGGACCAGGGGGCTGTGGTCGACCGTCGTTCATGAAGTTGGTCTCGTCACCGCGAACGCCCGGGCCGAAAGGTCCGGGCGTTTTCGTATCGAACCTATATCGTCACGCTTTCGTTAGTTCGGCCGTGGCGGCGTTCAACCCCGGCGACCGACCGTCGGCGGTACGATGCAGACCCGGCGCGTGCCGGTCCACACCTCGACGCGGCCGCCATGGTGCATGTCGCGCGCGTGTCGCGTAGCCGCGTCGTCGTCGGTGAAACGGAGGCGCTTCGCCGTATCGACCACCCCCGAATCGTTCAGTGCGAAGAAGGTGTATTCCGGCACGAACATCGCTCCCCCAACCCCCGTCGATTAATAGCCTGCTCCAATGACGATGCCAGACTTATACCGGACGGGTACCGATGATCGAGGCCACTCTGGACTGGATCGGGCAAGGCGAGATGATCGATCGACGACCGCCCGACAGCGACACCGATGATCACGGTATTGGCAGCTCAGCCGGCGTCGCGGAGCGCGACCGCGCGTGCGGTCAGCGGCAGGTCGCGCGGCAGGGCGAGCAGGACCTGGCGGGCCGCAGCGCGGTCCGCGACATTTGCGGTCAGCCGGCGCCCGTCGCTGACGAAAACGATCGCCGGGCCGTAGAGCGATCGCGTCGCGTCGACGCGGCCGATCCGCGCGAACGCCCACTGGTGCTCCGTCCACACGACCTTGAAACGCAGTCCTTCGGGCAGAATCGAAAGTCGCGGCGACCAGCTATTGGTCGATTGGCCGCCGAACAGCGGACCACCGCGGAGGTCGAGCCGACGTAGCGCGACTGCACCGTCCCCCACGGCCGCCGCAGCGGCGTCGGCCTTTGCGTTGCGCCGCACGACCAGACGCCACGCCGACCACGCGCCGAAGATCCAGATGGCGACGCCCAACGCCGCGATGAAGGCCGACTGCGTCGGCGTCACACCAGCCGGCTCTGCCGCACCGCCGCCGCGATGAAGGCGGCGAAAAGCGGGTGGGGATCGAACGGCTTCGACTTGAGCTCGGGGTGGAACTGGACGCCGACGAACCACGGATGGTCGGGGCGCTCGACGATCTCGGGCAGGACGCCGTCGGGCGACATGCCGCTGAACAGCAGGCCGCCGCCCTCGAGCGCGGCGCGATAGTGGATGTTGACCTCGTAGCGGTGGCGATGACGCTCGCTGATCTCGCTCGCGCCGTAGGCGGCGGCGGCAACGCTGTTCCCCGCCAGCCGCGCCGGATAGGCCCCGAGGCGCATCGTCCCGCCCTTGTCGCTCGCCTCGCTGCGGCTTTCGACCGTGCCGGCAGCCGAGGTCCACTCGCTGAGCAGGCCGACGACAGGCTCGGGCGTCGGCCCGAACTCCGATGACCGCGCCGCGGCGAACCCAGCCTCGCGCGCCGCCTCGACGCACGCCATCTGCATTCCGAGGCAAATGCCGAAGAACGGAACCTCGCGGTCGCGGGCGAAGCGGACCGATTCGATCATGCCCTCGGTGCCACGCTCGCCGAAGCCGCCGGGGACGAGAATGCCGTGCATCGGCTCGAGCTCGGCGGCGACGTCGGCGTTCGCGTCCTCGAACAGCTCGCCCTCGATCCAGCGGACGTTGACCTTGACCCGGTTGGCGATGCCGCCGTGGACCAGCGCCTCGGTCAGCGACTTGTATGCGTCCTTCAGACCCATGTACTTGCCGACGACGCCGATCGTCACCTCGCCCTCGGGGCTGGCGAGGCGCTCGCGGATCGCCTCCCACCGCGCGAGATCGGGGGCGGCACCGTCGTCGATCCCGAACGCCGCGAGGACCTGTGCGTCCAAGCCGGCGCGGTGGTACTGAAGCGGGACCGAATAGATCGAGTCGGCGTCGAGCGCGGGGATGACCGCGTCCTTAGGCACGTTGCAGAACAGCGCGATCTTGGCGCGGTCGCTATCGGGCAGCGGGTGCTCCGATCGGCAGACGAGGACGTGCGGCTGGATGCCGATACCGCGGAGCTCGGCGACCGAATGCTGCGTCGGCTTGGTCTTCAGCTCGCCCGCGGCGGCGAGATACGGGATCAGCGTGCAGTGGATGTAGATCGCGTGTCCCCGTACCAGGTCATTGCCGATCTGGCGGATCGCCTCGAGGAAGGGCAGCGACTCGATGTCGCCGACCGTTCCGCCGATCTCGCACAGGACGAAGTCGAGCCCGTCGGTGTCGGCGAGCGCGAAGGCCTTGATCGCGTCGGTGACATGGGGGATGACCTGGACCGTCGCGCCGAGGAAGTCGCCGCGGCGCTCCTTGGTCAGGATGTCGTAATAGATGCGTCCGCTCGTGACGTTGTCGCTCTGCCGCGCCGACACGCCGGTGAAGCGCTCGTAGTGGCCGAGGTCGAGGTCGGTCTCCGCCCCGTCGTCGGTGACGAAGACCTCGCCATGCTGGTACGGCGACATCGTGCCCGGGTCGACGTTGAGGTAGGGGTCGAACTTCCTGATGCGGACGCGGTAGCCGCGTGCCTGGAGCAGCGCGCCGAGCGCGGCTGCCATGAGACCCTTGCCGAGCGACGAAACCACGCCGCCGGTAATGAAGATATACCGCGCCATGGGAGGATGGGCTTAGCGCCGACGGGGGCGGAAGGCCAGTGGCGGGGGGCGGAAAGGTGGGGATAAGGATCCTCCCCGCCCGCGGGGGGATCAGGTTTCGATCAGGCTCGCCCGCTTGGTATCCGGCAGCAGCATGATCGCGACCAGCGACACGGCGATCGTCGCGGCGACGTACCGAAAGAACCACGCCTCGTGCCCGGCGTCCTTGCAGGCCAGCGCGATATACTCGGCCGTCCCGCCGAACAGCGACACCGAGATGCCGTACGGCAGGCCGACGCCCAGCACCCGGACGTGTGCGGGGAACAGCTCGGCCTTGATCAGTCCCGAGATCGCGGTGAAGGCGCTGAGTACGGTGAGCGCGGCGAGGATGAGGAAGAATGCCGCGACCCGGCTCGGCGGATGCTGGAGCGCGGTCAGCACCGGCACCGCGCCGAGCGCGCCGAACACTCCATAGCCGACCAGCTGCGGCTTGCGCCCGATCCGGTCCGACAGCGCGCCGAACAGCGGCTGGACCAACATGTAGACGGTCAGGGAGGCAAAGGCGATCAGGCTGGCGTCGGGCTTCGACCAGCCGACGGTGTTGACGAGGAACTTCTGCATGTACGTCGTGAAGGTATAGAAAGCCAAACTGCCGCCCGCCCCAAGCATCACCACCAGCGCGACCCGGCGCCGGTACGGCGCGAGGTGAGCGAAGGGGTTGCGCCGCTCGGCCGGCGCGGTGTGGACGAACGCCGCGGTCTCGGCGAGCGACCGCCGCAGCCACAGCGCGACGAGCGCGAGGCCGGCGCCGACGACGAACGGAATGCGCCAGCCCCATGCGTGGAGGTCGGCTTCAGTCAGCGTCGTCTGGAGGATCAGCAGCACCGCCAGCGCGAGAAGCTGCCCGCCGATCAGCGTGACGTATTGGAAGCTGGCAAGGAAGCCACGGTCACGTTCGCCTGCCATCTCGCTGAGGTAGGTCGCCGACGCGCCGTACTCGCCGCCGACCGACAGGCCCTGGAGCAGTCGCGCGACGACCAGCAGTACCGGCGCGGCGAACCCGATCCGATCGAACCCCGGGGTCAGCGCGACGATCCCCGAGCCGCCGCACATCAGTAGCACCGAGAGCGTCAGCGCCGCCTTGCGCCCCCGCCGGTCGGCATAGACGCCGAGCAGCCAGCCGCCGACCGGCCGCATGACGAAGCCGATGGCGAACACCGCCGCCGTGTTGAGCAGCTGCGCCGTGGCGTCGCCCTTGGGAAAGAAGACGTGGGCGAAGTAAAGCGCGAAGGCCGAATAGACGTAGAAGTCGAACCATTCGACAAGATTGCCGATCGTGGCGCCGAAGATCGATGCGGCCGCCCCCCGGCGCACGGCTCAGTTGGCCAGCGGGACCGAATCGGTCGGCGCGGGCTTGGCCGGAGCGACGGGCGCGGTCTTCTGGAACAGCGGCACGCCGCCGGGGGCGATCGGCCCGCCGCCTGTCGCCGGCTTGGCGAGCGTCGTGTCGATGACGTGGCCGTGCTTGCTCGTCGTCGCGAGAACGGCGAGGAGGACGCTGGTCAGGACGAACGCCGACGCCAGGATCATCGTCGAACGCGTCAGCAGGTTCGCCGCGCCGCGCGCGGTCATCATTCCCCCGGCATTGCCGCCGCCGATGCCGAGCCCACCGCCTTCCGACTGCTGGAGCAGGATGACGGCGACGAGGCTGAGCGAGATCAGGCCATGGATGACGAGGATGAAGGTGATGAGCATGGCGGACTTTTCGGTGAGGTATTGGCCAGGATTCAGTGCAGGTAGCGGCTGACCGGCTGAACCGCAACCGGTCGCAGCGGAGCCAGCCGGCTGGACGACCGCTGCGTTGGAAGTGTCGGAAAAGTTTACAGTCCTCGCCACACCCATGCCGTCGTGCGCGGCTAAGGTGTTGATCCGTCTTGCACGACTGGAAAATCAACGGGTTGGCACGAACCTTGCTCAGTCGGCAACGCAGATCAACTGCTGGTAGGATATTTCCATGCGTCTCGCACTCATCGGTATCGCCCTTGCGCTCGTAGCCGCCGTTCCGGCCGCGGCAGCGACCTATGTCACCGATACCGCGACGTTCACGGGTCTCGGCGACACCATCGGTTCGCCGTTCGACCAGATCACGCTCAACAGCGTCACCGGCACAGCGACGGGGTCGGGCACCTATCTGGTCAACACCGTCGATTTCACCGTCGGTCTCAACTCGAACGACAGCCACGTCAACACCGGCACGTTCACCAACACGGCGACCGTCGACGGCAACCCGTTCAGCTACAGCGTGCCCTACACGATTTCGATCGGCGGTGCCGATAGCATCACGATTGGCGGGAACACGCTCTACACCAACGGCGTCAAGGTCCACTTCAACACGCTGACCTTCAGCAACGTCGGTGGTGGCACGGTTAGCGGCGACCTGACCGCGACCGTCTCGGTTCCCGAGCCGGCGACGTGGGCGATGATGGTTGCGGGCTTCGGTCTCGTCGGCGTCGGTGTCCGCCGCCGCCGTCCGGCCGCCGTGGCTGCGTAACCACGCCGAACGGACGAACGATCGAGGGGCGGCTCCACCCGGAGTCGCCCCTTTTTTGTGCGTTCAGGCTGCGCGGACGATCGCGAGGAAATCCGCCGCGGTCAGGCTCGCGCCGCCGACCAGCGCCCCATCGACGTCGGCAACGGCGAGCAGCTCGGCGGCGTTGGCCGGCTTGACCGAGCCGCCGTACAGGATCGACACGCCCTCGCCCGCGTCGCCATAGCGCGCGACGAGGTTGGTCCGGATCGCGGCGTGGATGCCGCCGACCTGCGCGATCGTCGGGGTCAGGCCGCTGCCGATCGCCCACACCGGCTCGTAGGCGACGGCGAGACCCGCAGCGCTTGCCGGCAACGAGCCGTCGAGCTGGCCGCCGATGACGGTCAGCGTCGTGCCCGCATCGCGCTGCGCCGCCGTCTCGCCGACGCAGACGATCGCGGTCATGCCCGCTGCCTGGACCGCCTCGGCCTTGGCGCGGATGTCGGCGTCGGTCTCGTGGCAGTCGGCGCGGCGCTCGCTATGGCCGACGATGACGAGGCGCGCGCCGGCGTCGTTGAGCATCGCCGCCGAGACGCAGCCGGTGAAGGCACCGTCCGCCGCGGCGTGGACGTCCTGCGCACCGATGACCAGTGGTCCGTCGCCGGCAGCGGCACGGGCGCGGTCGATCAGCGTCGCCGGCGGGCAGACGGCGACGGTGACGTGACCCGGCAGGTCGCGGGCGGCATCCGCCATCGCCGCGATCTCCGCGAGCGCGGCGGCGGTCCCATTCATCTTCCAGTTGCCGGCGATCAGCTTCGGTCGGTCGGTCATCGGTCCCCCTGTCGCGCCGTTCTTCGCGGGCGCGCGGCAGGTTGGCAAGGCCCCGCCCCCGCGCTTGCCGCCCGGCCCGACCGACCCTATGACGCACGCGATATGATCTCGCTGTTCCGCCGTTACCTGACGTCGTGGTTCGCCCTCGGCCTGTTCGGGCTCGTCCTCGCCGCCTTTGCCATTTCGGGGGTCGGCAACACCTCGTTCGGCGGGCTGGTCGGCGGCGGCGGCGTTGCCGGCGTCGGCGGCGAGGAGATCACCGAGGCCAAGCTGCTCGGCGAGTTCGACCGCACGCTGCGCCGCGCCCGGCAGCAAAACCCGAAGCTCGACGCACGGACCGCGGCGCGGCAAGGTGCGGTCGGCGAGGTCTACGAGCAGCTGATCGCGACGACCGCGCTCGAGGCCTTCGCCCGCCAGCAGGGCATCGCGATCAGCGACCGCGCGATCGACGGCGAGATCGCCAGCGTCGACGCCTTCCGCGTCAACGGCCGGTTCGATGACGCCACCTATCGCCGCCTCCTCGCCGACCAGCGGCTGAGCGAGCGCGACCTGCGCGCCGGCCTGCGCGGCGATCTCGTCCGCAGGCAGGTCATCGGCCCGGTCGTCGCTGCCGCGCAGGTGCCGCGCGGGCTCGCCGCGCCGTACGCCGCGCTGCTGCTCGAAAATCGCAGCGGGGCGATCGCGATCGTGCCGGCAACGGCGATGCCGGTTCCGCCCGCACCGACCCCGGCGCAGCTCGCCGCCTTCTACGCCGCGCATACCGCCGCGTTCACCCTCCCCGAGCGCCGTGCCTTCCGCTATGCGCTGCTCGACCGCGACCGGCTGGCGGCGACCGTCGCGGTGACCGATGCCGAGGTGCGCCGGTATTACGACGCCAACGCCGCGACCTACGCCGGGGCCGAGACGCGGAAGCTCCTCCAGGTCGTCGTTCCGGACCGGGCCAAGGCCGCGCAGGTCGCCGCCGCGGTCACCGGCGGCCAGTCGTTCGCCGCCGCCGCCGCCACCGCCGGCTTCGCCGCCGCCGATATCGACATCGGCGAGCAGACCAAGGCCAAGTTCGCCGACGCGACGAGCGCCGCCGTCGCCGACGCCGCCTTCGCGCTGGCCAGGGGCGGGACGATTGCGCCGGTCCAGTCGCCGTTTGGCTGGCACGTCGTGTCGGTCATTGCGGTCACTCCGGCGAGGCCACGCAGCTTCGATGCGGCCAAGGCCGAGATCACTGCCAAGCTCAAGGACGAGCGGACAACGGCGCTGCTGTCCGACACCACGGCCAAGATCGAGGACGCGCTGTCGGGGCGGACGAGCCTCGCAGACGTCGCCAAGCGCTTCGGCCTTGCCATCGCGACCGTCCCCGGCGTCACCCGCGCCGGGACCGACCCGACCGATCCCGGCTTCGTCATCGCCCCCGCCGCCGCGCCGCTCGTCGCCAAGGCGTTCGACGCCGACCCGGCCGACGGGCCGACGCTCCAGCAGACCGGCAAGGACATCTTCGCCGTCGTCGAGGTCGGCGACATCACCCCGCCCGCCGCGCAGCCGCTGGCGAAGGTGCGCGATGCCGTCGTCGCCGCCTTCGTGACCGACGCGCGGCTGAAGACGGCGAAGACGGTCGCCGACACCATCGCTGCCCAGACCGCGGCCAACCGGCCGTTCGCGAGCGTTGTCGCCGCGCACGACCTGCCGCCGGCGCACCCGCTCGCCGGTCGGCGGATCGACCTCAACCAGGCCGCCGGGGTGCCCCCGCCGGTCAAGCTGTTCATGACACTTGGGGCCGGTGCGACCCGCACGCTGCCGGCCGGGCCGCAGGGCTGGTGGGTCGTCCACGTCGACACCATCACGCCGGGCGACGTCGCCACGACGCCGGCGCTGGTCGACAGCGCCCGCGCCCAGTTCGCCAAAGAGGCCCCCGACGAGATCGGCGCCGCCTTCGCCCAGGCAGTCGAGCGGCAGGTCGGGGTCAAGCGCAGTACGAGCGCGCTCGCGGCCGCGACCGCGCGGATCACCGGCGCCGGGAAGTAGTGGCCGCGGCGTCCGACGAAGCCGAGGTCGCCGCCGCGCTCGCCGCCGGACGCGGCGCGATGGTCTGGCGGCGGACGGTCGCCGACACCGAGACGCCAGTGTCGGCGATGCTCAAGCTCGGTACCCCGGGCAGCGGCGCGTTCCTGCTCGAGTCGGTCGAGGGCGGCGCGGTCCGCGGCCGCTATTCGCTGCTCGGCCTCGATCCCGACCTCGTCTGGCGCGCGACCGGCGAGCGCTGCGAGGTCAACGGCCGGTGGGCGACCGACCGCGATGCGTTCACGCCCTGCCCCGGCGGTACCTTGGCCGAGCTGCGCGCCCTCGTCGCCGCGTGCCGGATGGACGTTCCGCTCGGGCTGCCGCCGGCGCTGGCGACGCTGGTCGGGACGATCGGCTACGACGCCGCTCGCCTCGCCGAGCGCCTGCCCGAGCCCAAGGCAGACCCGATCGGCGTCCCCGACCTCTTCTTCGTGCGCCCGACCCTCGTCCTCGTCTTCGACCGGCTGAAGGACGAGCTGTTCCTCGTTGCGCCGCTCTATCCGGGTGCCCGCCACGACGCCTACGCCCGCGCCATCGAGGCGATCGACGCGGCGCAGGCGAAGCTCGCCCGGCCGGTTCCCGCGGCCGCGGGCGTCCCCGCAGCGCTGCCCGACGGGACAATGACCCCCGTCCTGCCGCCGGGCCGCTACGAAGCGATGGTCCGCGCGGCGCAGGAGCTGATCGCCGCCGGCGACATCTTCCAGGTCGTCCTCGCGCAGCGCTTCACCGTCGACTTCCCACTGCCGCCGCTCGACCTCTATCGCGCGCTGCGGCGGATCAACCCGTCGCCGTTCCTCTACTTCCTCGACCTGCCCGGCTTCGCGCTGATCGGGTCGTCGCCGGAGATTCTCGTCCGCGTCCGCGACGGCGAGGTGACCATCCGCCCGATCGCCGGGACGCGTCCGCGCGGCCGCGACGCGGTCGACGACGCCCGCCTGCGCGACGAGCTCCTCGCCGATCCCAAGGAGTTGGCCGAGCACCTGATGCTCCTCGACCTCGGTCGCAACGACGTCGGCCGGGTGACAACGGGGGGTAGCGTCGTCGTCACCGACCGCTTCGGCGTCGAGTTCTACAGCCACGTCATGCACATCGTGTCGAACGTCCGCGGGTCGCTGTCGCCGGACCGCGACGCGATCGACGCCCTTCTCGCCGGCTTCCCCGCCGGCACGGTCAGCGGCGCGCCGAAGGTTCGCGCGATGGAGGTGATCCACGACCTCGAGGCCGAGAAGCGCGGTCCCTATGCCGGCGGCGTCGGCTACTTCTCGCCTGACGGCAGCATGGACAGTTGCATCGTGCTGCGGACCGCGGTGGTCAAGGACGGCGTCATGCACGTCCAGGCCGGGGCCGGTGTTGTCGCCGACAGCGTCGCGGCGAACGAGGACGCCGAATGCCGCGCCAAGGCCGGCGCGTTGTTCGCCGCCGCGCGCGAGGCGCTGGCGCGCGCAGGCGAGGCAGGGTTCGGGCAGTGACGCCCGTGGCCGAAGCACGCCTGGTCTGACAGCCCGATAGGTCCGGCAAAGTTGCGTTGCGTTGCACGACCGCAATGTTAGTTTCGCCCCGCGGCGTACCGGGGGCGGCGATGAAGGCGGATTTCGGCGACAAGCTGACCTTGGTTCTGAAGGTCGTCCTGCTCAGCCGGACACGGCTCGCGGCGCTGCTCGGGGTCGACAAGTCGGTCGTCAGCCGCTGGTCGAGCGGAGCCAATGCGCCGTCGAGCGAGAACCTGGCGCAGGTGACGCGGCTCATCGCCGACCGCATCCCCGGTTTCACCGCGCTCGACTGGGACCTCGACGACGCCGCGTTCGCGCGGCGGATCAGTGGTGCGGCGGAGAGCGACGGCGGCACCGCCCATGGCGACCTCGCGCCGTGGCTTGGAACGCCGGCACTGGCCACGGCCTTCGCCGAATCGGCGGCGATGGCGCGCGCGTGCGCCGGCATCTGGCGGACGATCCGCCCATTCCCGGCAATGCCCGGCCATTACATCCGCGAATACGTCCTGATGGAGCCGACGCCGGGCGGGTTGCTGCGGTCGCGGATGGGCCTGCTCGACGTGCGGGTCGAAGGGTTCAGTTACTGCGTCGGCAACCAAGCGTTCAGCTGCGGCGTCAACCAGACCAACGGCGATGCGGTCTACACCATCTTCCACTGGCGCGGCTCGGCGCGCGCCGACCTGATCGACGGCATCACCCTGTCGCCGGGCGGCGACAACGGCGGCCATATCTATGCCGCCCCTTGCATCATGGAGCGCGTCGCCGACCTGTCGGGCGACCCGCACGCCGACGCGGCGCGGTTCGAGGCCCTGACCGGCGACGACCCCCTCGTCGCCCCCGACGACGTGCCGCCGGCGATCCGCGCCCACCTGTCGCGGACCTTCGCGCCCGCCCCCGGCGACGCGGGCACGCTGCTGACGATGCCGTTCGCGGCGTCGATCGCGCGCGGGCAGCTCC